>CAYVDZ010000058.1:0-13956 GCA_964450575.1 uncultured Opitutus sp. | reverse complement strand
CTGGCGACCCAATCCCGGCGCAGCTCTGCGCGTTTATTTCTGACCGAGTCCCTTAGACTTATGAAACGGTCCAAGCGCCAATGGGGTCACGGCGTGTTTTGTTAGTTGGTCCGCGGTTTCGCGGGACGTCAGTGGAGGACCCTTTTGCGCCGGCGCTTTCAGTCGAGGCTCGCGACGACAGCGCAGTCTCAACGCCCCGGCAAAGGATTCGACGATGGCTGGAGTGATGAACTCTGGATAAAAACGTCACCAAAAGTCCGGAAGCTGCAACGGGTGCTATATCGGAACGCGAAAGCGGAGCCGCACTGGCGCTGGCTGCTCAAAGCGGCACGGACGCGATGAACTGCGCTGAAACCAGTCCGAAAGAACGGGGACTCGGTAAGCCGTGGGCGGGAAACCCGCCCGCACGGTTTGACGAGAGGGAGAGCAGCGCGACAGGCAACCGTTGCGCTGCTCTCTCTACTCATCGATCTCCCCGGATAAACGGACCCGCGTCGCCCTGCGCCCGTTGAGCGGCAGTAGTGAGGGACTGCCGCTGTATCCGGGAATCAATGACGCGAAAAACATCCCGCCACTCAAGCCAGGATGTCCTTCACGATGTGACCGTGCACATCGGTGAGTCGGAAGTCACGACCTTGGAAGCGATAGGTGAGCTTGGTATGCTCCAAACCGAGCAGATGCAGGATGGTCGCGTGCAGGTCATGGACGTGCACCGGATCGCGAACGACATTGAAGCCCAGATCGTCAGTCTCACCGTGGATATGGCCGCGCTTCACGCCCCCACCCGCCAGCCACATGGTAAAAGCGCGGTTGTGATGGTCGCGGCCATCGTTGCCGCCTTGAACCATCGGGGTGCGTCCAAATTCGCCACCCCAAATGACGAGCGTGTCATCAAGCATCCCGCGTTGCTTGAGATCCGCGACGAGCGCCGCCGTCGGCTTGTCGGTATCAACACAGTTTTTCTGCAGGTCCTTCGCGAGGTTGCCATGTTGGTCCCAGGCTTCGTGAAAGAGCTGGATGCACCGCACGCCGCGTTCAGCGAGGCGACGCGCCAGTAAACAGTTTCGCGCATAGCTCATCTCCTTCACATCCTTGATGCCGTACGCATCGAGCACGTGCTGCGGCTCGGAGGCCAGGTCCATCAACTCCGGCGCGCTCGTCTGCAGTTGGTACGCCATCTCATAACTCGCAACGCGCGCCGCGATCTCCGGATCTCCGTGATCACTGAGCGCCGCCTCATTCAACTGCTTCAGCGCGTCGAGGGATGAACGCTGCGTCGCCGCGTCGAAGCCCGCCGGATTCGAGAGGTACAAAATCGGATCGCCGGCGCTGCGAAACGGCACGCCTCCATAGACCGTGGGCATGAAGCCGCAGCCGTAATTACTCGCGCCCGCACTGGTGCCTTTCGCACTCGTCAGCACCACATAACCAGGCAGGTTCTCGGCCTCGCTGCCGAGACCATACAGCGTCCACGATCCCAGGCTCGGTCGGCCGAATTGCTGTGAGCCGGTATTCATGAGAATCTGACCCGGAGCGTGATTGACCGCGTCGGTTTGCATCGAGCGCACAAGGCAAAGCTCGTCCGCCACTTTGCCGAGATGCGGCAGCAATTCCGACATCTCCATACCCGCGCCGCCGTAGTTCTGAAACTTGAACTTCGAGCCCAGCAGCGCCGAGTTCGGTTTGATAAACGCGGCGCGGTAACCTTCGAGCAGCGCGGCCGGCGGGAGCTGTCCGTCGCGTTTGGTTAACTCCGGCTTGGGATCAAACAGTTCCAGATGACTTGGGGCGCCGGCTTGAAACAGGAAGATCACGCGCTTCGCCTTGGCTGCGAAATGGGGCGCGCGGGCCATCAGTGGATTCGCCATCGGCACCGGGGCTGCCGTCGCCGCTCGTTGCAACAACTGGGTCAGCGCCACGCCGGCGAGCCCCACGCCACAATCCCGCAGGAACCAACGACGAGTCAGCAAACGGGCGCGTTCAGCGTGAAGGTCGGTGTGATCGTTCATGGCGTTCAAGATTTATTGAGGGTCTCATCCAGGTTCAGCAATACGCGCGCCACGACGGTCCAGGCGGCCGCATCCTGCGGCGTCGTTCCAGGCGGCAACGCCGGCATGCGCGAGGCATCGCCGGTCGCCAGCTCGCGCGCATTGAGCCAGCCTTCAGCGAGCCGCGCGCGCGTGTCACGCAACAGCGTCGCAATCGGTTCAAGTTCCGCCGGCTTGATCGGGCGCGAGGTGCACAGGCGATAGGCAAAGTCCGCCCGCTCGGCGTCGGTGCTCCCGCCTTCCCGGAGAATACGCAGCGCGAGCGCCTGCGCCGCCTCGACGAAGATCGTCTCATTCAAACTGGTCAACGCGGCCAGCGGCGTATTCGAACGAGCCCTACGGACGCATGCCAGGTCGCCATTCGGCGCGTCGAAGACCGCGAGCACCGGATCCGGCATCGACCGTTTTCGAAACACATACAGGGCCCGGCGATAGCGATCCGACCCCGTCGCGGGAATCCAATAGGTCGGCTTCGTGTAGTTGTACTCCAATACGCTCGCGGGAACCGGCGGGAAAATACTGGGGCCTCCGACCTGCTCCGTCAGCAAGCCGGCGACCTTGAGCGCGGTGTCACGCAGCACTTCCGCCTCGAGCCGGAAACGCGGCCCACGCGCGAGCAGCACATTGCGCGGATCGCGTTCGAGCAGCTCCGGCGCGGGACGCGATGACTGCCGATAGACCGCGCTGGAGAGGAGCGTTCGCAGCAGCCGTTTCTGGCTCCAGCCGTGATCCATAAAGTCAACCGCCAGCCAGTCCAAGAGATCTGAATACACGGGAATGGGCGCGCGCGTCCCAAAATCCTCGGGCGTCTCTGCCAGACCCTGGCCAAAGACCGCTTGCCAGACGCGATTCACCGCGACCCGCGCCGTCAACGGTGAGCGGCGATCGACGAGCCACTCCGCGAGCCCCAGCCGGTTGCGCGGTCGGTCGGCGGGAAACGGATGCAGCGCGGCCGGCGTACCCGGCGCCACCACGTGTTTGGGCTGCTCCCAACTGCCGCGATCCAGCAGGCGGGTCTCGCGCGTTTCATGTGAGGCGCGTTGCGCCAGATGGAGCACGGATGTAGGGGCGTTGGGATACGTCTTCCAGACGGCCGCAAACTCCTCGTTGAGCGACACCGCCCCAGGCAGCGACTGCCGCCACGCCGCGAAAATCGCGTGCTGCTGTGCCGGCGAGCGCGGCCCGGAGGGAACCGCCATTGCCAGAATCGCCGCGTGGTCAATCGCCAGTGCCTTGGGATCCGGCGCACCCGTCAGGCTCAAACGAAGCCGTCCGAGGATGGTGTTGTGACGGCCGTTGTCGCTGCCCCCATGATCCATCGTCATCATTACGCGGACTTTCGTGCCCACGGGATACTCCAGCGGACACTCGAACTGCACCACCGCGACCGACTCCTGGTTGCGCCGCCCCGGTCCGCGATCTGCGCGCCAGCCGGTGTCCTTGTTTCCATCGATGAGAAACTCGATTGGACCGCGCGTGCGCTTTTTCTCTTTGTCGAAATCAGCATCCCAATCCGCTTCGAGCGTTCCGGTGGTTTCGGCAAAATCAGCCGTCGCATTCTTCAACCGCACCGGTTGCCACTCGCTCGTACCCGGGGTTTGAACGGATATGGCGAGTTCGCTAAGCGCCCACGTCCCATACTTGCTTCGTCCCGGACCGTTGAACGGAAGATCCCCGTGCGTCAGCGCCTCGAGTTGCAGGCCGGTGGCGCCGCGGAGTTTGGGCGTTGCGATCACATAAATCGTTCCCTTCGTCGAAGGGTGGCCCAGGACGAAAATGGAGGCATCGGCGTTTTGCGTCGGATGATTCAGACCACTGTTGCTCCCCATTTCGGTCGCCATGAGCGGAGTCCACGCGATCTGCTTGGCGCGCACGGTCGTTTCCCACGCCGCCATGTCCTGACGCCAGTTTGGCTGCTGGGCGCGGACCCGTTCCTCCAAAATCGCGATCGCACGCTCCACGTCGCCGACTTGTTGCTGCTGCTCTTTGGTATAAACCCAGGACTGCGCCTCGTACGTATCATTGAGGAACGCAAACAGGCCGAAATACTCATCGTGCTCGATCGGATCGAATTTGTGGGTGTGGCATTGCGCGCAGGACAAGGTGAGTCCCAACACCGCTTTCCCAACGCAATCCATGCGGTCAAAAATTTCTTCCGTCCGGAACTGTTCCGTGACGATCGCACCCTCCTCGTTGGTCATGCTGTTGCGGAGAAACCCGGTCGCAACGATCTGCTCCTGCGTGGCATTTGGCAGCAGGTCGCCTGCGATTTGTTCCACGATGAACTGATCGTAAGGCTGGTCCCGATTCAGTGAACGAATCACCCAATCGCGCCATGCCCATTGTTCACGCGGCAGATCTTTTTCGTAGCCGTTGCTGTCCGAATAGCGGGCGGCATCCAACCAGAGCCGCGCCCACTTTTCACCGTAGGCTTCACTTTGCAGCAGCTTATCCAGCGTCGCGTCGAATCCCTCCCGTTTAAACGCCGCAACGTCCGCCGGCGAAGGCGGCAATCCGGTGACGTCCAAATAGAGCCGGCGACACAGCGTCTCGGCGTCGGCTTCGGGCGCGAGGCTCAGTCCTTCCTGTTGTAACCGGGCGGAGACAAACTGATCGATGGCGTTGACTCCGCCACTCGTGCGCTTCGCACCGGGAGCGCCGGATACGATCGGAACCGGAGACTGACGCGGCGGGATGAACGCCCAATGATCTTGATACTCCGCGCCGCCCGCGATCCAGGCCTTCAGCTTCGCGAGGTCCGTCGCGCTCAGCCGCGCCTTGTTGGAATCGGCCGGCGGCATCTGCTCGTCGTCATGCGGTGACATCGCGCGCAGCAGCAGTTCGCTCTCTTCCGGTTTCCCTGGCACCAAGGCGGGAACGCCGGACTTGCCGCCCTTGAGCGCGGCGTCGCGAACATCCAATCGCAGTCCGGCTTTGCGGGTGCCGGGATCCTGACCGTGACAGTGAAAGCAGTTGTCCGAAAAAATCGGCCGGACATCGCGGTTAAATTCGACGGCGTCCGGCGCCGCCAAGCCGACGGATGCGAGAGCGATGACGGCGTGCACCCAAAGGAGAGGCCGAAGAAGTGACATGGATCAAACATCTGCAGGTCGCCGGAGGTGTCCAGCGATTCTGAAAGAGCGCGCGGAGGATTTGAGCTCTGAAACGAACCCGTTCCCCGTTCGCCGTTTCTCTGATCTCACGAGTCGCCAAACCACCCACGATCGCACGACACGGTTCGCCGCGTTCGCCGGCAGACCAGGCATCGCACTCGCCGTGCTGGCGTCAGTAACGGCCGGCGTGAGGACAATGCCTCGTCCGTTCCATCTCGTCGATTTGGACCTCTCTGACGCTGGACCAGATGTAACCACCGCGGGCCGCTCCCGCGGGGGCCAACCTTACCTCGTTGAGGATGATTTCGACTTTAGAAGGAGAACGACGTCGTAAAGCGAATGGAACGTGGGTCGATGAAGTCAAATCGACTGTAGGCTACGCCGCGCCCCCCTGGGACTTCGAAGTCCGAGGTCGACGAAAAACGCTGCGGCATAATGCCGTCCCGGTCGAACAGGTTCGAAACGTTGAGCTGATACGTCAGCGATCCCTTGAAACGCCACGCCGCGACCTTATGCCGATAGCGAAGCATCAGGTCGGCCGCCGAGAGGGTGCGGCCCGTGACTTCGCCGCCCGTCGCGTTGCGCCCAATGATATTGGCGCCGCGCCAGCGATATCCGGCGCCGGCCGTGAATCCTTTCAGCCGAACTTACCTCGTAGCCTTCCGAATCCATATCAAATGCGGAGGCATTTGCAGTCGGCGTCAGACTGTCCCGAATCGGATCCCATTCAGTCGCACTATAGCGACGGCCAGGACCGACGAGGACGCTTTCGAAGGCTTCCGCAATCCGGATGTTGCGTTGATTAAACGCAGCGTTGATGCCGCCGCTCCGGGTTTGACCCTGTTCCCCGGTCGTGAAATAGACGGCCTTGAACGCCAGTCGACGGTCGAACAGGTCGAGCGCGATACCATAGTCCTCCCCCTCGCCCTCCGTAGGATCGGGAATCCGTCCGTCGGGTAGAACCCGATTGGTGAAAGTCGGAACGCCAATATTAGTCGATCGGTTGGCCACGAGCGAAAGCCAGTTCGTCGCGTGAAAGACCAGGCCCTGCGTGCGCGTGATACCCTTGACGGAATCTGTTTCCGCCTGCGTCGGATCGATCACATCCGTCATTAAAAAAGGATCCTTGGTGTGGCCGAAACTCGTGATATCCGCTTCGTCCTCCCGGTATCCAAACGTGGTAACCAGGCGACGATTGAGAAAGTAACTCTGCAGCACGATGAGCCGGGAATCCAGTTCCTGCGCCGCCATTGAGTTCTGGGTGCCGGCATTCTGGCTGATCCACGCCACGTCGTACGTTTGACCGTCAAAGGCCACGGTTTTGGGCACAGACCGCCAGTCGGGTCCGATAAATCCACGGGGGTTCTGTTCATCAATAAATACTCAAGTCGTGATGCGATTGGCCGGGTTGACCGGATCGTCGTTGAACGGTGCCCCGGCCAGCGCGAGCCGCTGGCTCACATAGCGAACGCGCTCATCACTGCGCGAAACCATGCCCGCGATTCGATGGGTGCCGAGCCACGTCCGTTTCGGATCAAAATTATAGGAGAGCGATAGCCGCGTTTCCTTGACGGAAGCGACGTGATCGGAGTTTAGCCACTGACCGTCAATATAGAGCTGACCCGCATAGGGATTAACCGGTCCGCCAACCCCCAGCGTGGTATTGGCTTCGCCACGCAGCTGGGGATCCGCGCCGGTCAAGGCCGGATTTGTGAGGTCGGTATGTTGATAATTATGGGCGAGATTCAGGTTGAGATCGTTGGTGATTCTCCAATCGAATGTGAAGGTATAGTTCTCGAAATTCTGATCGCGGTACATGCCGGGTCCGCCGGAGTTGATAGCATGAGCCACGAAGGAAGGATCGTTGATCCGGATGGTCTCGCCGCTCACGCCGGGGGTGCCGTCGGGTGCCCGCACCGCGGGATTATCATAGGATCCCGTGAGAAACGTCCCCGCCGAGTCGTAGAACGCTCCGTCGTTATTGATATAGACGAGCCGGCGGGCACTGTTCGCATTGGCATTGCGCGCGACCACGCCGAGCGCCTGCCGCGCCGCGTTGGGATTGGCGTTGGTCGGGGCAAACGTGACCGCTGCGACTCCGCGGGCATTCCGATTATCCAGCCAAGCGAGGCCGTTATCGGTCAAGGCGTAGGGCGCGACCCGCGCAAAGTATTCGTTGCCGCGCTCACCCGCCACTCGAAGGGTGATCCGGTCGGTGGGCGTAAAGGTGAGCGTGGCGAAGAGCCGCTCCTTATCCTTGAAATCGGGTTCGCGCCAGCCCCCGTTCTCCTGATCGACGGCGGCCACCGCCAGGGCGAGCCGTTTCGGCAGAATCACCTTGTTGAAGCGAATCTCCGCCCGACTGATGTCGTCGCTCCCAAATTGATAGCTCACCCGGCCACTGTCGCGGTTCGTCGTCGCCAAAATGGAACTTTGATTGATCAGCCCGCCGGCGCTGCTGATCCCGAAGAGGATGCCATTGGGCCCGCGACTCTCGTCGTATCTTCCGATTCGATACGCGTCGTTCGGGGTGATGCTCCTAAAGTAATCGATCGATTCCGACGCGCGGATCCCACGAATATCCAGGCGCCGGACAATGTTGGCACCGCTGATGTGGTTGTTGGCGTTGGAGCCGGCGTTACTATCCTGCACATCGAGCTGCGTGCCGACGGAGTATTCGATGAGTTGGTCGATATCAGTGATGGCGAGATCCTCGAGAAATTCCTCGGTAAAAACGCTGACCGACGCCGCGGTATCACGCAACGGAGTGTTCAACCGGCTGCCGGCCAGGGTGTTCTCTGCACGATAGCCGGTGTCCCTTGTCGCATCGACGGTGAACGGACTGAGCTCAACGATTTCGCTCGGCGGTGGAGGTGTCGGGGTAGCGGGAGTTGCAACCGCTTGGGCCAGGAGAGTCGAAACGGGAGCCGAGAGCAGTGCCGCGGCGAAGAGTGGCAGGAAGGATTTCATAGGTTAGGAGGTTGCAGGGAGGGGATGCACCAGACGATTAATCGGTCATGGCATCTTCGGGGTTGTGCGGGGCTCGGGCCGACGCCGCCTGAAGCGACGCGGCTTCAAAGCCGTCGCAGAGCATAAAGGCTGAGCGGTGGCCTGGGTATCCCCTTTAAAGGGGATGGGAAGAATGAACCGGGCATGTCACATTGCCCCCATTCCCGTTGCTCCGCGAAACAGAAGCGCATGGATCGAGTCACCCGCGACGTGGGGATAGTAAAATCAGCACCGTGGAAAGTCGCGATCGCCGCGCACCTCGCCGTTCGGAGAGTAATTCAAAGGGGTAAAGGGTAAGGCCCGAGATCTCCGGCCTGCTTTGTCTGTTCGCGCAGTTCCTCGTCGAGCAGGGCATCGACAGCACCTCACTGAATCCCGACACCGGGCTGAAAACGACGCTGGCGATTCTGGACACGGAAGCTGTTTAAAAAAGACGGGATGAGCGTTTCCCTGGTGTCGGATTGACTGCATCCGAAGTGATGGCAATCTGTTGGCATGACGCGCACGCAAATTCAACTGCCCGACGACGTTTACAACCGCGCCCGCAAGGTCTGCAAGCGCCGCGAAATCTCCCTCGCCGAACTCGCCCGGCGCGGACTCGAATACATCCTGAGCGTCTATACCGCCGAACCCGGCGCGGGCGGCGACTGGCAGCCGCCCAAGCCCCGCCGTCTCGGCTGGAAGGGACTCAGCGACGCGCAAATCAAGAAGCAGGCGCAACTCACCGCCACCGGGGCCGCCGCCACCCGCCGCCGCAAAAAGTGACGCGCCATGCTCTCGATTGACACCAACTTGCTGCTCCACGCCTTCAACGAGGATTCGCCCAGTCACCCGGCCGCCTACGCCTGGCTGACCTCGCTTCAAGATAGCGAAGACGTCGCCATTTCCGAATTCATCCTCGCGGAGTTCTACGGCCTGCTCCGCAATCGCGCCGTGCTTAAGCACCCGATGGACGCCGACGAAGCGGTCGAAGTCATCCAGACCTACCGCCGGCACCCGCGCTGGCGGCTCATCGGCTTCCCGGTCGAGAGCCGCCCGCTGCACGACTCCCTCTGGCAGAAGGCCCGTCGCAAAGACTTCGCCTTCCGCCGCCTCTACGACGCCCGCTCCGCGCTCACCATGACCGCGCAAGGCGTGACCGAATTCGCAACGGCGAACGCGAAGGACTACGAGGGCTTCGGTTTTCGGAAGGTGTGGAATCCCATCGCCTAAAACAGAGCAGCAAAGTTATGCCCGCAACAAATCCGATTTCAAAACAGACTCCCGCCGGTTGATCGGTCGTGGAGCCGAGCCTCTTGGGGATTATGCGCGGGTCGGGCCGACGCGGCTTCAAAGCCACCTCAGAGCATAAAGCCTGACCGGCGGCCTGGGTATCCCCTTTAAAGGGGATGGAAAGAATGAACCGGGCATGCCACATTGCACGCCCCCCCACCCTCATTGCTCCGCGAAGCACCTAGCGTGGAGCGGCATCTCCGTCGTTTGCCATCGCCCCCTCCTTCGTTTCCCTCCGACTTATCCTGGCTGCATGGTTACTCTCGCAAAACTTCGCTGTCTCAGCTGCCTCGCCGTGGCTCTTTTCGGACCGGGTATGCGCAGTGAAGCGGCAGACCAGACGGCGCTGGTACCGAGCGTGATCATCGAGTCATTCACCGCCGGAGGTCGCGAACAGACCCTGACTCCGCAAACGCGAACCTCGTCGGATCGACGGGATTCAGGAACTCCGGGAATGCATTTCTATCAACCGCTCCGCATTCCCGTGAGTGCCCAGGCGCTGGATTTTCGCATCGCGCCAAATCCCGAATCACGGAACGAGCCGGCACGGATTCAGTTCCGCCTGGAAGGCTGGGACGAAGACTGGCAGGATGTCGAAGGCATCATGTGGTTGTCGGTCCGTTTTCTCGATGAGCACGGTAACCGGATCAGCAGCGCTTCCCTGCCCCGAACCGGTCAGAGCCCAGGCTGGACAGGAAATCCCAACACTTCCCGTTTTCGTCTCTCCTCCGAGATCGTCGTTCCCCCTCCGCGCACGCGCCGTCTCCAGATTTTTCTCACCTCCGGAGGCTCCCCTCGCACGACGGGGATCTGGCTCGTGAAAAGCCTTCGGATTATCGTTCCCGCCGCGAAAGACCGGCCGGAAAGAGTCCTCTTGCAGGAACAGATTGAGCACGGTGACGGACTGGACTCACCCCAGGGGGCGCCGAAAAACTGGCGGCGTGATGGGACGAACTCGAAAGCGCCCCAGGTTTTCACGTTTGCCAGGCAGAATGGCTCGCGCGCCCTCGCCCTCATTGATGCGGATATCCGCGCGAGTGGACGCTGGACCGCCCAGGGGAAAAACATTGTCGACGTAGAACCTG
Organism: uncultured Opitutus sp.; assembly: GCA_964450575.1. Lineage (GTDB taxonomy): Bacteria > Verrucomicrobiota > Verrucomicrobiia > Opitutales > Opitutaceae > ER46. Next base: position 3,429 of record CAYVDZ010000058.1, on the reverse strand, counting down.
GCATCCCGGTGCGAATCGAGGCAGAGGAAGCCTTTTCGGTCGGCGGAGGCGGCAACTATACCGGATCGTATAACAAGCTTCCGGCCGGCCGCTATACATTCCGCGCCATTCCCGTTGATGAGTTTGGAACCCAGTCAGGTGTAGGCTCGCTCCTGCCCGTGGTGCTGGTGCCCCCGTTTCATGCCAGTTGGTGGTTTTGGTCGATGGTCGCCGTGGCCGGGGTCGCCGGACTCACGGGCAGTGTGCGGTATGTCACCTGGAAACGAATGCAGAGTCGGCTCGAGCAGTCTGAACGTCGTCATGCCGTCGAACAGGAGCGGATGCGGATCGCCCAGGATATTCATGACGACATGGGTGCGCGGCTGACGCAAATCTCCCTGGTGAGCCGGCTCGCGCTGCGGAACACCCCCGCCGACAGCCCCAACTATACCGAGTTGAAGCGCATGGATCGAGTCGCCCGCGACGTGGCGATTGCACTCAACGAAATTGTCTGGGCCGTCAATCCAGCCCACGACACCTTGGAGGGGCTGGGCAACTACATCAGCCAGTATGTGACGGAGATCGTGGCGGAAAATGCCACGCGCTGCCGGCTCGCTATTCCAGCGCTGCTGCCAGCGCGCTTCATTTCCAGCGGCGTAAGACATCAACTGCTCATGGCCGTGAAAGAGGCGCTCAACAACGCCCTCAAACACGCCGGTGCCACCGAAATCCGGGTGCACCTCGCGTTCACCGACCCGACGCTCTCGCTCATCATTGCGGATAATGGGAGCGGTTTCGATCCGCGCCACGCATCGGCCGGCAACGGCATGGCAAACATGCGCCATCGCCTCCGCTCCATCGGCGGCACGTGCGAGCTGCAGAGCGCACCCGGCCAGGGCACAACCGTCACCTTTTCGATTGAGTTAAAGCGGGAATCTCCCGGCCCTTGATTTCCAACCCCGGGAGCAGCCGCCGTCCCCAAGGGTTCCGCCCGCAGAGCCTACCTTGCATCCACAAAACCAATACCTTTATGCGTCAAATTCTCCCCTTCGTTGTCGGCAGCCTGGTGCTGCTGGGCGGACTCACTACGCCAGGTTTCGCGGCGGTCAATCCACCCAATGTCATTGTCATTCTCGCGGACGATCTGGGCTATGGTGATCTCGGCTGCTACGGCCACCCGCACTTCAAGACTCCGCATCTGGACCGCCTCGCGGCGACCGGTGCGCGTCTCACTCAATTCAATACGCCGGCACCCTTTTGCGCTCCGACCCGCGCCTCGCTGCTGACGGGGCGTTATCCCTTTCGCGCGGGTTTGACGGGGAACCCGGCCCCCGATGGCCGGCCTCCGGAAAACAGCCTGCACTTGCCGGAAAGCGAAATCACGCTGGCCCAGATATTGCACCAAGGCGGGTACGCCACCGGCATGGTCGGGAAATGGCATCTCGGCCACGCGCAGCCGCAGTGGCTCCCAACCCGCCGCGGGTTCGACGACTACTTGGGCATTCTCTATTCAAACGACATGCGCCCGGTGCAATTGATCGATGGCGAACGGGTCATCGAAGATCCGGTGGTGCAGGCCAGTCTCACCCGCCGCTATACCGAGCGCGCGTTGGAGTTTATCGGACTCAATCGGTCCAAACCCTTCTTCCTCTATCTCGCTCACGCGATGCCACACAAGCCGCTGGCGGCCTCAGAGGCGTTTTATAAAAAATCGGGTGCCGGACTGTATGGCGATGTCATCGCCGAACTGGACTGGAGCGTGGGACAGGTGCTCGGAAAGCTCGACGAACTCGGGCTGGCCGCGAACACGTTGGTTGTCTTCACCAGCGACAACGGCCCGAGCTCCGGCGGCAGCACCGGCGGACTCCGCGGCGCCAAGGCCAGCTCCTACGAGGGCGGCTACCGCGTGCCCTTGATCGCACGCTGGCCCGGGAAGATTCCACGCGGACACGTGAATCACTCCCCGGCCGTGATGACGGACGTGTTCACGACGGTCTTGAAGGTGGCAAACCTCGCGCCGCCGTCGGATCGCGTGATCGACGGACGCGACCTCATGCCGCTGCTCACCTCGGCCGCGCCGAGCTCGCACGAGATTATCCTCGGACAGCTCGGCGCGGACGTCGCCACTGTCCGCGATGCCCGGTGGAAGCTGCATGTCGTGCCGGCCCGGGACGGCCGGGCAAAGTTGATCGAAACGAGCGACACCTGGGTCGACCCACGCGGCCCCGACGGCGTCACGATCCTGGCGCCCCCTGAACAATATAAACCGGTGTCCCACCCGGGTCTGGTGACCGGGGCAGCGCCCGCTCCCATGCAGCTATTCGATCTGCAATCTGATCCCGGTGAACAACGTGACGTCACCCAGGAGAATCCCGCCGTGGTCGCACGCTTGCGCCGACAGTACGATCGTTACCTCGAGAACGCCCGATAGTTTGTCCGGCGAATTTGGATCTTCCCGATCTCCCACCGTCTTTTCCGATTTCTCGCATTAACTTTTTAATCTTCCGACGTTCGAATTTTTCGGCAGCCGCATCCCCATTTAAGGGGATGGCACTCCGACGTGACATGCCCTAATCTGTGAACCGCAGTCCGAACAACTCGCGAAAAAATCGCTCTCGTTCCTCCGTGATTTCAAAGCCTCCAATGACCCTGTCCCGCTCATGACTCGCAAGGTTGCCATCGTGGAAGACGACGCGGGCATCCGTGACGATCTTGTTGCGCTGCTCACGGCCACGCCTGGGTTCCGCTGTGTGGGCGCGTGCAGTTCGGCCGAAGAAGCGCTCGCCGATATTCCATATTGGCGACCTGAAGTGGTGCTCATGGACATCAATCTGCCGCGGATGTCCGGGATCGAGTGTGTGACCCGGCTCAAGGCGCGCATGCCCGACTTGCTGGTCCTGATCCTCACCGTCTATGATGACGGCGACAGTGTTTTTCGCGCTTTGAAGGCCGGTGCCAACGGTTATCTCGTGAAACGTCTGGCCAGTGACAAACTCCTTGATGCGATTCAGGAAGTGAGCACGGGCGGCGCACCGATGTCCTGCCATATCGCCCGCAAGGTCGTGCAGTTTTTTCATCACGCGGGACCGTCGGACGAAGTCTCCGAAAACCTTTCGCCGCGAGAATTGGAGATCCTCGATCTCCTCGTCGCAGGATGCTTCTTCAAAGAAATTGCCGAGCGGCTCGGGATCAGCGGGGAAACCGTGCGTACCCACGTGAATCACATCTACCGCAAGCTGCACGTGCGCAGCCGGACGGAAGCCGTCGTCAAATACCTGCGCAAGGGAAGCTAATTGACCAGCCCGGCCTTCCCTCCCCAGCAGACCATGCATCGCTCCTCCTCGCCGCACCGACGGCAAACCGGCCTGCGTTGCCACCCGCCGAAGTCACCTGCGGCGTCTCCCCGGCAAGACGTGCTTTGACCACGGCGTATTCCTTCCTCTATGTCCC
>CAYVDZ010000057.1:0-14171 GCA_964450575.1 uncultured Opitutus sp. | reverse complement strand
CCGAACGGTTGCCGAACGCGACATTGACGCCGCTACCACTCGTGCCGGCGGAGCCCACACCGCGAATGCGGTTGGCGCGGGCCGGGTCGCCGGCCACATTGTCGCCGACGCCACCATTCCGATTCGGGGTGAATTGCGTGAAGTTACCCGTACCTTCGGTACTGGCCTCGTACAGCAAGACGTCGTTCAAATCGGACACCGCCGTGTCCTGCATCTGCTGCATCGTGATCACCGAAATTGAGCTACCGAGATCCTCGAGTTTCGAGTTGAGCCGGGTGCCGGAGAGCGTGTTAAGAGCCTGGTAACCGCGATCGGTCCCCGCCTCGACTTGGAACGGCGAGAGCTGCAAGACCTCGTCTTTGGCTTCGACGGGAATGGTGCTCGCGGACGACGCGCTGGACGTCGAGGAGCCGGCGGCCACGGCTTGCGCGGAAACGGTTAACGGAAAAAATGCTGCCGCACTCGCGACGAGCATGAGAGTTCTCAGAGGGACAAAGGGTCTTGGGTTCATGGGGTTGGGCAGGCGACGGGGGTCGCCCAGTGAGGTTAGTCAAAACGTCGCAATTTCGCGACAGCCCGAATCATACCGCGGAATCGGGTCAGTGGCTAGAGTCAGGTCGAGCAACAACTATACAAATTCGAGCACCTCACCGGCTAAACCCAAACCAAGTGCGTTTGACGTTTTCGACCCAGCCAAGTCCATAATCCCGTTGCTGGAGGAGTCTTTACTCCGCGTCTCCGCCTCGTTTAATCCCGGATCATGCTGCGCTATCTCGGTCACGGTGAGCGACAGTTCGATAAGTTCCCAGTGAAGCCCCTTGTGCGGATGAATTGGGAGTTCTTTGCCGTGGTCGGCGGGCGCTGCGCTCCAAGCTTTGCTCCAGCCAGCGATCCGCCGCTCCAGCGGCGCACCCTTTGGGTTTTCCCGCCGGGCAGCGCGCACAGCTGGGCAGGCTCGACGAGCGAGGCAACGCACATCACGGTGTTTCACTTCGGGTCCGTGCCGAGCCTGCTCGCGGCGGCTGTCCGCGAGCGCGGCTATTTGAGCGTCCCGCTGGAAGCTTTCGAGTGCCGGCGACTTACCACTCTCGCCCGCACGATTGAACCAGACTTCCATGAGCCCAATAACCTCAGTACGCTCCTATTTCAGGGAGCCTTGATCGAGCTCGCACTCCTGGCGCTCCGCAAACTTCCCCACGGCCGGAAGCCGCTCCCCCAAGGGCCCGCAAAACAGATTGTCGAGGCGGCCACCGCGTGGTTCACCGATCACGTTCGCTCGAATCCGTCGATCGACGAAGTCGCGCGCAAGATGCACGTCTCCACCAGCACATTGCGCCGCGTCTTTCGGCAAACCCAGACCGAGCGACCCGTGCGAGTCTTCGCCCGGATCAAATTGGAAACCGCCATGCGCATCATGACCGAGGCGCGAAGCCTGAATCTTGATACCATCGCCTCCGAGTGTGGCTTTTCGTCGACGAGCGATTTTTGTCGGGCCTTCAAAGCCCACACCAAAGTAACTCCCGCAGTCTGGCGGCGAACCATTCTCGCGCCGCCCAAAGCTGCGATCAAAGACCGCCCCAACGGCTGATCGGCCGTCAGGCCCGTGAGAATTGAATCACGGCGAGACTTGAAAAGCCTCCGCCGTGAGACCCAGTATTAAGCCATGTTTGCCTCGAACCCCTTCCCTCTCGCCCTCGCCTTCGCGTTGGTCCTTCCCACCACCTCACTTGGCGCCGCGCCGCGAAACGTTGTCCTTATCATTGCCGATGACATGAGCCAGGACGCCGGCTGCTACGGTAACAAGGAGGTCAAGACGCCCGCCCTCGACCAACTCGCCCAGGAGGGCACCTTGTTTCGTAATGCCTTTTGCACTACGGCCAGTTGCAGCGCCAGCCGCTCCGTCCTGATGAGCGGACTGCAGAACCATTCCACCGGTCACTACGGTCACTCGCATTCCGTCCATCACTTCACCACCTATCAAAGCGTGCGCTCGCTTCCGGTGATTCTCAGCGAAAACAATTTCCGCACCGGCCGGATCGGAAAATATCACCTCGCGCCTGAAGAGGTTTATAAGTTCGAGACCGCCATCCCCGGAAACGCCTGGAACCCGGTCGGGATGGCCAACGCCTCCAAATCGTTCATCGCCGACAAAAGCAAACCGTTCTTCCTCTATTTCTGCACGCTGACGCCCCACCGTTCCGGCGGCGAACTGGAGGGACACCCGCTCAAGCCGAATCCGTTCGGCAATCACATTCAGTATCCGGAAATCAAGGACGTTACCTACAGCGAGGTGGGGCTCACCGTCCCGCCCCACCTGCCCGACCTGCCGGAGACCCGCGCGGAACTCGCGCAATATTACCAGGCCATTTCCCGCACCGATGCCGGCCTCGCCCGTCTCGTCGAGATCCTCAAAGAGACCGGTCAGTACGAGAACACCGTGATCATTTTCGGCGCCGACAACGGCATGGCCTGGCCTGGCGCCAAGACGACATTGTACGACGCCGGGATGAAGCTGCCCCTCGTGGTGCGCAGCCCCGATCAGAAGAACCGCGGGGTCGTCAGCGAGGCGATGGTCTCCTGGGTCGACATGACACCCACCATCCTCGACATCGCCGGCATCAAGGAAGTCCTCGCCCCGCCGTTTCGCGCCGGCGACCCCGAGAGTGGCGCGGTCGGCGCCGCCTCCGACAATGCGAATGCGAAAGGCAAAAGAAAGGGCGGCGGAACGGGCTTGGTTAAATATGAGTTTCACGGTCGTTCCTTCCTGCCCACGCTGGAAGGCGCCAAGCTGCCCGATTGGAATCTCGTCTTCGCCTCACATCAGTTCCACGAGATAACCATGTACTATCCGATGCGGGTTATCCGCACGGATCGGCACAAGCTGATCCTCAACATCGCGCATCAACTGCCTTACCCGTTCGCGTCGGATCTATGGGCATCCGCCACCTGGCAGGCCGCGCTCAAATCCGAACAGCCGTTCTACGGCAAACGTCGCATTTCCGATTATCAATTCCGCCCGCGCTACGAGCTCTACGATCTGCAAAATGATCCTCACGAGGTCTCAAATCTCGCCGACGATCCAAATCACCGGGCGATCTTTACCGACCTCGCCGCGCGCTTGAAGGCGTATCAGGAAAAGACCCGCGATCCGTGGCTCTCGAAGTACATCTACGAGTGAGGCACCCGCGTTAGGCATCGGACGGGTTTGATCCGGCGCGGAGAGCCCATCGTCGCTCCGCGATCAGCCCGTCGTCCGATTAGCCTTCGCGAGCACCGCCTCGATATAGTTGAGAACCGCGGTTCGGCCCAAACCGGTTTTCGCCGAGCTAATCAAGAGATCAGGCAACTCTTCCCGCCACTCGCTCATCACTTTCTTAAAGGCCGCAATGTTGGACTCGGTTTGCGTCGAAGATTGCTTGTCGCTTTTCGTATAGATGAGTGCGTAAGGCACTTTGATGCCTTCGATCCAGCGCAGGAACTCAATGTCGATCGGTTGAGGTTCCAGCCGGGAATCAATCAGCACAAACACACACCGGAGATTACGCCGACCGGAGATAAAGCCCGCGACGGCTTCATTGAACTCGAGCCGCCGCTGGCGGCCCACCTTGGCGTAACCATAGCCCGGCAAATCAACCAGGCTCCACGCCCCGTTAATGACGAAGAAGTTGATCAGTTGCGTCTTGCCCGGCGTGACCGAGACCTTCGCCAACTGGCGGCGATCGGTCAGTGAATTGATCAGCGAAGATTTGCCGACATTGGAGCGGCCAATGAAGGCGAATTCCGGCAGCGCCCACTTGGGGCACGAACGCAGGTCCGGAGCGCTAACATCGAATTCCGCAGATTTAATTTTCATGGAGACAGCGGGAGAAGAACGGCCGGGGAGCAGGGTTGCGAGGTGAGATTAGCACCGGCCCAGCCGGTCAGCCTACGGTATCCGGCGCTGCCAACGCGCCGCGTCGACCAAAGACCGCCCGGCGGCAGAGCGCTTCGCCGCGATTGAAGTCGCGGCAGACCTGTGGCCGCCGCTCGTAGATCGTGCAAAGCTGCGTCTGCACGTCCAGCGCGATGCACGCGCCATCCCCTTGTTGGTCCATGCACCGCATGCCCGAATGCTCGACCACGAACTCTTCCGGCACATCATCACCCGGCGAAAGGTCGACAAGCAGGTGGCAGCATTTTCCGCAACCGGCACAGGCAGGGAGATCGTCGGGAAGGTCGGGCATCGATGGTCGGACGATCATGCATAGATCGAAGCCGGGGGCCACTTATCGTTTCCGTCCCGCCAAACACCGCACCCGACGACCGGCCTTGATCATCCGTCCGCCATCCTCCCGCGGATGCCTCGAGCAGGCGCCCCACGCCCCTCACCGGGCACCCCATCGGAAACGTAAAAGACACTTCAGTCTGTCTGGGTCCGAAAGCAAAACAGACATTCCCATTGGTCCGGGGTGGTTAGGCTTCCCATCCCTCGGAACAGACAGGAATGTCTGTATCACGTTGGTCTGAGGATTCGAGCCTGAACCCTCAGCGCTTAGTCCAAGCAATTCCGCGTCAGACGTTTTTCACCGACGGAATTTCGTAGCCGCGGCTATGCGGATCCTGCAGCAGGGCGTTTGCCTCTTTGCTGAACTCGCCGGTATGCCGCTCGGACTTCGGATCAAAGGTGAGCCAAGGACCTACGACATATTCCGCGCCATTCTCCGGCACGCCGACCCCATCGTGCATGACGGAATGGAGCGCCATGAAGTGTTCATAGGCATCCTTGTTATCACCGAAACGACCTGCCTTGGCGTTGAACGGCACCTTCTTGCCGAGCCGGTAGGAGTTATTCATCAAATGCCCAAGAACGCTTCCGTTGTGCGCGTCGAGCGCCGTGCCATTGGCCATCTCGGGCTTGCCCGCCCGCACCGCCGCAATGAACGAGCCCCAGTTACCACCGGGCGTCACCTTGCCCGGAGCGAGCGAGAGCTTTTCCCCCTTGGAGCTGCCCTTGGAATAATACTGGTCCTTGATGATTTTTCCGCCGTCCTCGAAATAATACTGGTTCTCCACCTGGTGCAGATAACCCTCGTAGTTGACATTGCGCACATTGAAAAACGCGTACTGGCCATTCGGATACTCACCAATGGCAAACATCGTATTCGGCGTTTCGCCCTGATCGTTCCACTTGAACCGACCGCCGAGGGCCATGACCCGCGTCGGATGCGTCAGCTTCGGCTCCAGCGACCAGCGGGCCACATCGAGTTGGTGGGTACCCTGGTTGTTCATATCGCCATTGCCGGTTTCCCAGAACCAATGCCAGTTATAATGAACGAGATTCGGATGGTACGCGACCTTCGCCGGTCCCCGCCAGAGGTCCCAATTCAAATTGCCCGGCGGAGTGGTGTCCGTCTTCATCCCGATGCTCTCCCTTGGCTTGCAGCAATAGCCATACGCAATCTTCAGCTTGCCGAACTTCCCGGCCTGAATCGCCTCATGCAGTCCGGCGATTTTCTCATCGCTGCGGCGCTGCGTCCCGTGTTGCACGACGACCCCGTATTTCTTCTGCGCCTCGACCGCAATCCGCCCTTCCGCCACGTCGTGGCTCATCGGCTTCTCGACATACACATGTTTGCCCGCCTGCGCAGCCCAAATAGTCATCAAGCTGTGCCAGTGATTCGGGGTCGCGATCGAGATCGCGTCCAACGTCGGGTCTTCAAGCGCCCGGCGAATATCTGCCACGCCTTTGCAGGCAAACTTGTCGCCGAGTTTCTCCTTCAGGTTCTTCATCGACCGATCCAGCACCGTCTGGTCCGGATCGATCAGGTAGGCGATCTCCACATTCGGCTGCTCCAACCAGCCGGCAATATGGCTTTTACCCCGGCCATTAAGGCCGGCCACGGCAATTCTGAGCCGATCATTGGCACCCATGGTACGACCATAGGAGTGAGTGCCGCCAACCAGGGTCACGGCGCCGGCAGCGAGTGCGGAGTGTTTAAGAAACGTACGTCGGGTGAGATGATTCATTTTATGGGGGGTTCTAAATCGACGGGAGGATGACAGGTTCCGCAGAGAGCACGAGCCGGATCTCACCGGAAAATCCGCCAATTTCGTGAAGAATTTCACCGGGAGTTCGGATCGTGCTCACGCGGCGGCGAAAAAACAAATTCCTCGATGCGATGCACCAGCGTAGGTTCGCCATGGCGCAAGGGAGCAAGATAACGCCGCAGCATCAACGCGATGACCGCTGCCTCACTAAACACATCACCATCCGTCTTCTTCACCGCGATGAGGCGCGTACGTCCGTAACCGTCGATGAAATAATCAACGGTCACCCGCGCTTCGCGAAGATTGGTTGGAGCCCCCACTGGCCACTCCACCGGCACCTGTTTGTCCAATTGTAGCGGCTCATCGAGTTCGTGCTCCCGGGCTACCAATACCGTAAGTTCCCGCCTCGCTTGCAAAGCCCGCATCTGGCTCTCCACGGCTTCCGGACCCGAGCGCGACACGATCTGCCCGGTCATGTTAAAAGTGAAGTGAAACTCCTGCCGGGTCGCCACCGGCACCCCGGCCAACCGCGCTGGTTTAAACTCCCACTGGTGCAGCGCTTCGATCGCGGAGCGGGCGAACGATGCCCAGCTATACGCCGTCAGTAGCCGGTCGATCAACCGCCCGTCCGGATCGACTGCGATCGTGATCCACACCTCCCCTTCAGTAATGCCCCGACTCGCCATTTCCGGCGGATACTCCGGCTGCACCGTCTCAATTACCCGCATCGGCTCAAACGCCACTCGCCCGCTCGGATCGTGGCCACACCCCGTCCACGCGGCCAACAGGGAGGCGATCAGAAATGCACGGCAGCGCATCATATGAGTAGAAGTACAACCGAATGCTATTCACCCACCCACGAGATGCAACCGCGAGATCGCCTGAAGGGTGCCGAGCCCGACGGCCTCGGTGCCATTGGGAACGCCTCCTCACTGACACCATTTCAAGCTACAAAGGGCCGAACTCGATCCGCAGCCTGCTTTGTTTCATGCGCCAATCTTTCCAATCTTGAAACGCGGAGGACGCGAAGGACGCGGGGCAAACCAAGCCCTATCGTCGGAGAGCTTAGATTGCTTCCGCGCCTATTCCCGTCTCCGTGTTAAAACTAAATTCGGCAGTTCAGATTAGCCACGGACGACACAGATGGCACGGATACAGAAAATTGTAGATCAAGGAGCACCTCACCGCCATTTACCCGCAAGGTGAAGGGCCCGAAATACAGAATACCTCGGCAATCTGTGTCCTCTGTGGAATCTGTGGATCCAACTGCGGTTTCCAGGTTAAAAGGGTTTGGTGGTTCGGGTTGGGAACGCTCCGTGACTGACAACCGTTCAAGCTCCAAGGGGCCGACCTTGATCGCGGTCTCCGAGACTCCCTGTTCGTTAACCACCGACCACGAGCAAACTCGGGATCGACGAAATCCAAGTTGGTCAAAGACGGCGGGCGCTACGGCGCCAGCTTGAGATACGCCGCCGCAAAGCGACGCCCGAGCTCACGATACGACTCCGCATCGAAATGCACTTTGTCGCCTTTGTGATTCAATCCTTCGGAACTGACAAACGCCGTCCCCGCCACGCGGCCCGGCAAATCGCGATGCACCCGGTCGACCTGCACTTTAAACTCATTCCACGGACTATCCGCAAACACGCCGAGCTGGCCGGCAATAAAGGGCACTGTAGGCGCCTGTAACTCAGACCGAAAACGCGCAATCAGATCGTGCAACTTGGCTTCATACTTCGGAGCCAAGGCCGCGTTTGAATCCGACTCTCCCTGATGCCAAAGAATGCCTTTTAGCGTGCCGGCCCGCAACGCGAGTTTCGCCCGACGCAAGGCATCGTCCCACGGATGACTTTTCGTCGGATCATAAAATGCGCCCGGCTGCCACACATCAATCGGCGAGCCCCCGACCGCACACGGAATGAGGCCAATCGTCACCCCCGGCGAAGCCTCCGCGACCGCGATGCCGAAGGTCCGCCCCAGGCCCACTCCGACCGCCGCCGGCTTGTCGAAATGCATCGGATCCATCGCGGGGACCCACTCGCCCGTCTGGTTCAACATCAGGACCCGCGCCTGCGGAATCTTATCAGCCGGCGTCACCACGCCGCGTCCGGCCATGTTCGACTGGCCCACCAGCAGGAAGAGATGGAACTGCTCTTTGGCCGGCAGCGCCGCCGGCTGCGCCCCGGCCACACTCGCCAGGAGCATCAAGCCAACGAAGCCAAGCCGCGCGAAGAGGGACCGAAACGACAGGGTACGACGCATAGTAAAGTAAAATTCCGGAAAACGAGATTCGAACGAACCAGCCCTAATCACTCACGCTCATACTGCGACTGAAAACCAATGCCGCGCTCAGAAACTCCACTCCACCCCGACACTCGGCAGCAACGGCAACTGCTCGCGCGGCTTGCGCGTCACCGTCACCTCCGCCCCCGAAATCGTAACCCGATGATCATAGCCGATCACGTTCTTCCGGTTGTAGGCGTTAAACACATCCAGAAACAGCCGGAGCTCACTCCGCGAGAGCACGATGCGTCGCGTCGCCCGTAAATCCATCCGATGATACGCCGGCATGCGCCGTCCATACAACGCCCCATTCGCCGCGACGGTCACACGGCGCCCGTTGGTCAGATTGGCCAGTGAGTAAACCACATCGGTCGTCGGCCAGCCGGTGTGAAACTGCCCCGCGACACTAAACTCCCACCGCGGGTTCGGAGCATACGTAAGGTCACCCCGCCAGGTGTGGCGCTGATCCCTCGCGCGCGGCACCCAGCGTCCGTCCACCCATTCTTCCGCCTGGGCCAGCGCATAACTGGCATTCAGGGTGAAGGCTCCGGCCCGACGCGACAGCATCGCCTCAACTCCGCGCGCCCGACCGCGCAGCGGGGCCACCCGCACGCGATCATACTGCACCTCAGGAAAAAGATCATAGCCGTTTTCAACGTTCTCCCAGCGCGGCGGCAAACGATTGCTCCGCCGCTCATACGCTTCAACCCGCAGCGTCGCACCCGCTACCGGAACTTCAATACTCACGACCCGGTGTTCCGCGCGCGCCGCCCGATCGAACCCATCGTCGTTGTCAGCAATCTTGAGCTCGTGCAAACCCTGCGCCTGCGCGTGCCGGCCCCACGCCCCCCGCAGAGTCGCCCGACCCATCGTATACGCCCCGTTCAATCGCGGGCCCCACTCTTTGTCCCCCGTATAATCATGGCGGTCGAAGCGCAACCCCGGCTCGATCACGAGCGCCATCAGCGGTTGCGCCCGCGCCGACACAAACGCACTCCACGCGGCCCCCGAGGGATCGCGCGCACGATTTACCGCGTCGGTCACGACCACCTGCCTGCCGTCCGCCACGATCGTACGCTGCCGGGAATGCGTATAGCGATAACGCGCGTCTCCGGACTTCACCTCGACTCCACCGCGCGCGAGTATCCGCTCACCGGGTACAACGGTCCACTCGTTGCGCAACGTCGCCACCGCCAGCTCCCGGCGTTCGCGCAACGCAAAGGGAAATCCATCCATCCGGCCATCGCCGTCCCGCTGCCAGGTGAGCTGCGCCCAGGAGAGCACCGCTTCGCCTGACAACATCGGCGAGGTTCTCCCCTGCCAGCGCATCCAGGCGTAACTGCTTTCGTAAGCACTGCTCAATGAGGGCCGGTTTGTTCGCATCGAACGCAACGTATCCCCGGCATGAAGCGCGTGAACCGACAACCGATGTTCGGGCGTGAGCTGAAACTCGAGTTTCGTCGTCAGATCGTAATACCGCGGTTCGACTTCATCATCCCGCCCGGCCACGCGCAAAGCCACATCCGGATATCCCCGCCGGGCTGTCACCAGCCAGCGATTCTTTCCATGGCCGAAAAGCCCTTCGCTGCCTGCTCCCACGCCAGTCAGGCTCAATCCCACACTCGTGCGCCGACGCGTGGGTATTTTTGTTTCCATCGTCAGCACGCCGCCCAGACGATTACCGAACTCGGCGGTGAATCCACCGGTGTTGAGCGTGAGTTGTTGAATCGCGCGCGGATCAACAATCGAGAGCGCCCCGTCGACGTCCTTAAGATGAAACGGTTCAAAAAGCTCCACCCCATCGAAACGCGCCAGCAACTCGCGGTTGGGCGCTCCCCGGACCCAAAACTGCGCGGTGAAATCATCCGCCGCGAGCCCGGGTAATCGCGCGATCGAGCGAAACAAATCATCGCCCAGTTGCGGCAGCACTTCGAGTTCCCGACTGGTCAGGGTTGCACCCACCGAAGTCTCTGCTTCCGCAATTCCATACTGACTGGGAGCGACGACAAACGCCTGCAAGGTGACGGGCTCATCGCGAGTCGCCGATGGGGGCGCGGCTGATACGAGCAGCGCGCCTCCCAGCCACGCAGCAATCAACCAAGGTTGAAAAGGTCGGAAGGGAAAGGGGGCGGACGGCATGGGAAGGGGCTACAAAAAAAGACCAGACGCGAAGTCTGGTCCTTTTATGATCCACGTTTCGGGCGAAACGCGAAACGAATCACATTACTTCTTGAAGCGGCGCACCACCAGCAGAAGACCGACCACGGCGGCACCCAGGAGCAATACGCTGGAACCGGCCTCGGGAACCTGCACGACAGACACATGCTCTTCGCCATCGCTTGCGAGGAGATGCGAGCTCGTGGCCACGCCAATGATGAGAAGAGAGCAAACTGTCCGGAAATGCTGATTCAAAGCCTGTCCTCGAATATCATATATTGTCCGCGCCACGCCCGGATCAGCACCTTGTGAGCTTCGCACCCGGATCGGCGAATCAAAACCCTGTCGCGTCGGGATAAAAGGCCTCTGATCACCCAAATGCCATTTGCCAATAATCCTGGTCACATAGCCACGCGCCTTCAACACTTCCGCGATGGTCACCTCACTCGGGTGCAATCAATCGCGATTCGGCGCCCAAAGCTCGCGGCGACCGTCCCAGTAGACAAAACCCGAGAAACACAACGGTGGTTTTAAAGGAGGTCGCTCTCACTCATTCATGATTAGTTCGCGGGCAAGATTTATCCAAAGTTGATTTGCGGCGCACCCAGCCTCTTGGAATTATTCGGCGTCGGTAAAAACGCCCCTGACCATGACCCGTCGCAATTTCATTGGAACCGCCGTTGCTGCCCTCGCGCACCCACTCGTGCTCACGCGTGCCGCCACCACCGACTCGTTTGAGATCGGCCTGGTCGCGGATGCCCAATACGCTGACGTCCCGCCCACCGGCACCCGCTTTTACCGGGAGTCCGTCTCCCGCCTGGGCGCAGCGGTGGACCACTTCAATGGGCGCAACCTCGCGTTCTGCGCTCATCTGGGCGATCTGATTGACCGATCATGGGATAGCTTTGATGCCATCGAGCGGCCGCTCGCGAATAGCCGCCATCGTTGGCATCATGTATTGGGCAATCATGATTTCGACGTCCTTGAAACCTATAAGCCCCGCGTTCCCGGACGCCTCGGAGTGCCCCAACGATATCGGTTTTTTGAATACCGCGAGTTTGTCTTCGTTATCCTCGATACCAATGACGTAAGCACGTATGCGCACGTCGCCGGCTCCCCCGAGCAGCTCGCCGCGCAGGCCGAGCTCTCCCGGCTGCAAGCCGCCCGTGCTCCCCAGGCCAAACCGTGGAACGGCGGCATTGGTCCCACCCAGCTCGCCTGGCTCGACCAACGCTGCCGCGAGGCGCGTGCCGCCGGTCGCAAGGTTGTCATTTTTGCGCACCATCCCGTATTCCCCGCCGGTGGTCACACCACCTGGAACGCCCCCGAGGTTCTCGCCCTGATCGGCCGCCATCCCAACATCGTCGCCTGGCTCAACGGCCACAATCACGCCGGCGCCTTCGCCACCCACGAAGGCGTGCCGTTCGTCACCTTGCACGGCATGGTCGAAACGGCGAACACCTCCGCATTCGCCACCGCCCAACTGCTGCCCGACCGCATGCTCATCACCGGACACGGCCGCGAGCCCTCTCGCGAGCTGATCTTCCGCGCTTGATTCTTCTCCAACGCAACCCGATCCCAGACGCCTCCCACTTCCATTTTCCATATCCTTGTGGTAACCCCATGTCCTTCCCTCGATTTGTTCCCTCACTCCTCGTCGGGCTAAGTATAATTGGCGTCACGTTCGCCACCACGGTCCCCGCGACACGTCCCCATATTGTCCTCGTCATGGCCGATGATATGGGCTGGGGCCAAACCGGTTACTATAACCATCCCGTCCTTAAGACACCACACCTCGACGCGACGGCAGCCAATGGCCTGCGCTTCGACCGCTTCTATGCCGGCGCGCCCAACTGCTCCCCCACCCGCGCCACCGTGTTAACCGGCCGCTCCAACGACCGCGCCGGCGTCCAAAATCATGGCTTCGCTCTTCGTCGTCAGGAAACGACCATCGCCCAGGCGTTACAGAAAGCGGGATACGTCACGGGCCACTTCGGCAAATGGCATCTCAACGGCTTCCAGGGACCGGGCGTGCCCATTCTTGCCACGGATACACATCATCCGGGTCACTTCGGTTTCGACGAGTGGTTGTCGGTCACGAATTTCTTCGAACGCGATTCCCTCCTCAGCCGCCAGGGGAAGTTCGAGGAACACTCCGGCGATTCCTCCGACGTCGTCGTGCAACAGGCCCTGCTTTTCATGCGTGAGAAAAAGGCGTCGGGAAAGCCGCTCTTCAGCGTCATTTGGTATGGTTCCCCGCACAGTCCATATATTGCCTCACCTGCCGACAAAGCCGCCTTCGCCGCCTTGGACCAGGACTCTCAAAATCACTATGGTGAACTCGTCGCGATGGATCGCAGCATCGGCACGCTCCGCCAAGGGCTGCGCGAGCTCGGCCTCGCCGAAAATACCCTGCTCCTCTTCTGTAGCGACAACGGCGGGCTGCCCGGGATTACCCCCGGCACGGTCGGCGGGCTGCGCGGCCTCAAGAACACCGTGTTCGAGGGCGGCCTCCGCGTCCCCGCCATCATCGAGTGGCCCGCGGTAATCGAGTCGGGGCGCATCACACAATATCCCGCAGGGACAATCGATATCTTTCCGACGATCGCCGACATCCTCGGCCTGCCGGAAAGTGATCTCATCAAACCCATCGATGGGATCAGCCTGAAGCCGCTCTTCACGCGCGACCTCACCACGCGCGGCCAACCACTTCCGTTCCGTCATCAGGGCCGTGGGGCCTGGATCGACAATCGTTACAAACTCCTCACGCAAAACATCGAGAAGGGCGGGTTCGAGCTCTACGACCTGCAAGCGGACCCGAACGAAACCAAGGACCTATCCGCGTCTCAACCCGAGATCGCCCAGCGGATGCGCGCCGCGTTCCTGCGTTGGAATGAATCCGTCAATGCCAGCGTCGCCGGAAAAGATTATCCCGAAGGCCAGGTAAATCCCGACGAACCGAAATCCCGCCGCTGGCACAGTGCGCCCGAATACGAGCCGTATCTCGAGCAATGGAAAGATCGTCCGGAGTACCGCGCCGAGATCCTCCGTCGCAAGCAGTAAAACGGCACCCACGTGCCGCCGCTCGGCGCGACGGCCGGAGCGATTGACTCTCCGGGGAAGGGGCTTGCCGCTGCGCGGACGAACAGGATCGATCCTCCTGCAGCCGAAGCGCACGACCCCTTGAATACCAGGTTGGTAAAGGCAGCGCGAATTGAACTCACCTGCGCGTCCGTGCCCGGCCAACGGCAATCGTTCCCAGCGCAGCGCGCGATCGTGGCCATCCTCGCAAAGGGCGCCCATGATATAGCAAGATGCGCCCAGTGCCTTTCGATAATTTGTGTAAACTATTGAAGTTCTTTAATCCACTCCGTTACAGGCAACAATCCGCCTGACAATTTCACATCCCGTTTCTCCGCTCGTTAATTCTCGTTCCGTCAGCCTATAAAGATTGAACAATCGCGGCCCTGGCCGACCACGCCGCACTGTTCCCTCTCACCGGTCGATGCCCAAAACGATATGGCCTGAACCATTTCTTTCCCCCATGAAATCCCGACTCCACGTCATCGCACTCCTCGCCATCGGCTGCGCTTTCACCAACGCGAGCCAGGCGCAGACGTTGCCGAACGGTTCCGCCGCGTTTGTCGATCCGGATGCCGCCCACGTCGCCGAGATCCGCGCCCTCGGCGAACACGTCATCATGC
>CAYVDZ010000056.1:0-14255 GCA_964450575.1 uncultured Opitutus sp. | reverse complement strand
CCGGTTTGAGTTCAGAAGCGCGTGAGGGACAACGCGCTTCACCGCCGAAAGCGGCGCCGAGCCTGCCCACGTTCGTTTTCAATCAACTGCCCGCCGCTGGATCATTCCGGCGCGCGGGCGGTCGTCTCTTAATCCCCGATTCGTGATTCCTCCCATGTCGCCCCGCTCCTCCGCCCTCCGTCTATTGTTC
This sequence comes from uncultured Opitutus sp., assembly GCA_964450575.1. Classification (GTDB taxonomy): domain Bacteria; phylum Verrucomicrobiota; class Verrucomicrobiia; order Opitutales; family Opitutaceae; genus ER46. The sequence continues at coordinate 14,065 of CAYVDZ010000056.1, read as the reverse complement.
ATCGCGGCCCTGGTCGCGACCGCGTCCGCCCAATCGACGCTCGTGCTCAATCCGCCCGCGGGCGTGACTCCGAAAAACAAGCATGTGGTCATGCTTTCAGGTGACGAAGAGTACCGGGGCGAGGAAGCGCTGCCGATGCTCGCCAAGATCCTGAGCCAGCGCCACGGGTTTAAATCGACCGTGCTCTTTCCGCTCGATCCCGATGGCACGATCAATCCCGACAACCAGAAATCGCTCGCCGGCGCCGAGGCCCTGGACACCGCGGATCTCATCATCATCGCGCTCCGGTTCCGCAACTGGCCCGACGACCAGATGCAGCGCTTCGTCAATGCCTGGAATCGCGGCGTGCCAATCATCGCGCTTCGCACCTCCACCCATCCGTTCAACTATCCCGCCGACAGCAAATGGGCCGGCTACTCGTGGAATAGTAAAACCCAACCTTGGGTCGGCGGCTGGGGCAAACACGTGCTCGGCGAAACCTGGGTGACACACTGGGGTAAACACAAGTCTGAGGCCACTCGCGGGGTCATCGAACCTTCGGCCAAGAGCGATCCACTCCTCCGCGGCGTCACCGACGTCTTCGGCAACAGCGATGTCTACGAGGTGTATCCGCCCGCTGATGCGAAGATCCTGATGCGCGGCCTCGTTTTGAAGGGCATGAACGCGACCGATGCTTCCGCCGACCATTCCAAGCCGCGCGTCACTGACAAGCAGTCACAGCCGGTGAACAATCCCGCCATGCCGGTCGCCTGGACGCGCCTGCACCGCAACGAGGCCGGCAAGGAAAACAAGATTCTCACCACCACGCTGGGTGCCGCCACCGATCTCGAGAATGAAAGCCTGCGCCGCCTCGTCGTAAACGGCGTCTATTGGGGCCTCGGCCTCGAGGTTCCGGCCAAGGCCAACGTCAGCGTGGTCGACCCGTATCAGCCTACCATGTACGGATTCAAAGGTTTCCGCCTGGGCTTGAAACCGTCCGACTACGCGCTTGGCAAAACGGTGCCCCCCGGTGCGCCGCGTCCGCCCACCCCCGCTCCGGCCGCAACGCCAGCGACGAAGAAGCAGGGCAAGAAACAGGCCAAAGCCGAAAGCACGACGGCCCCGGCGGCCGCGGCCAGCTCCGTCGCCGCCAGTATCACATCCGGCACTACAACCCAGGGCGCCACTCCGCGGGCCGCTGAGGGCGCCTTCCAACTCAACGCCGGCGATCGCGTGGCGCTCATTGGCAATGCGCTCGCCGATCGCATGCAGCATCACGGCTGGCTCGAGACCATGATGCACGCGCAGCACCCCGCGCATCAACTCGTCGTCCGCAATCTGGCCGTAGCCGGTGACGAGGTCACCGACCGCGCCCGCTCCAAGGATTTCGGCAGCCCCGACGACTGGCTCACCAAGGTTCAGGCCAGCGTGGTGTTCGCGTTCTTCGGCTATAATGAATCGTTCGCCGGTCGCGAGGGCCTGCCCAAATTCAAAGAAGACCTCGCCAATTTCCTTCGGGAAACCCGCGCGAAAAACTACAGCGGGCTCGGCGCTCCGCGCATCGTGCTTTTTTCCCCGATCGCCACCGAGAAGCACCCCGATTCCAATTACACCTTCAAACCCGGGATCAACGCCAACCTCGCCCTCTACACCCAGGCCATGGCCGAGGTCGCGCGCGATCAGGCCGGCGTGACATTTGTCGATTTGTTCGCGCCGTCGCAGAAAGTCTTCGCCCAAGCCGCGCGCACCGGCGAGGCACTCACCATCAACGGCGTCCATCTCAACGAAGCCGGCGAGGGCAAGCTCGCCGAAAAGATGTTCCCGTTACTCTTCGCCAGTGAAGCGCCGGCGATGAACACGCCGGAAGCCGGGAAACTTCGTGCCGCCGTCAACGCCAAGAACGCGATGTGGCATTCCCGTTATCGCACCGTCGATGGCTATAATATCTACGGCGACCGCTCCAGGATCGCCTACGTTTCCCATCCCGATCAACCAAAGCTCACCAATGCCGACGTAATGAATCAGGAGATGGCCCAGCGCGATGTCATGACCATCAATCTCGAGCGCAAGGCGTGGGCGCTGGCCAGTGGTAACACCGGTCCGGTCGAGATGCTGCAGGTGCCAGTTGTCGCCGCATTCGGCACCAACAAACCCGGCCCGAATTTTGACAACACCTACCCGTTCATTGATGGCGATGACGCGATCTCGCTTATGACGCTCGCGCCCGGACTGAAGGCCAATCTCTTCGCCAGCGAGAAACAGTTCCCCGAGCTCGCCAAGGCCGTGCAGATGAATTGGGACACCAAGGGTCGCCTCTGGGTCGCGGTCTGGCCCAACTATCCGGAACGCACGCCGACGTCCAAGGACGGTGACAAAATCATCATCCTCGAAGACACCGACCGCGACGGCCGGGCGGATAAATGCACTACCTATCTGGACAACCTGAATTGCCCGACCGGTTTTCAGTTTTTCAAAGACGGCATTCTCATCGTGCAGGCTCCAGACGTCTGGTTCGTGCGCGACACCAACGGCGACGGCAAAGCCGATTGGAAGGAACGTGTACTCATGGGCCTCGACTCCGCCGACTCCCATCACACCGCCAACTCGCTCATCTATGAGCCAGGTGGCGCGATCCTCTTCAGCGATGGCGTGTTTCATCGCTCCCAGGTCGAGACCGTCGCGGGCGCCGTCCGCAATATTGACGGCGCAATTTATCGCTATGAACCGCTGACGTCCAAGTTCGAGACCTACATCGCCTACGGCTTCGCCAACCCCCACGGCCGCGCCTTCGATTACTGGGGCAACGATTTCATCACCGACGCCACCGGCAACAACACGTACTTCGGCCCGGCGTTCAGCGGCAAGCTCGATTACCCCGGCAAGCATCCCCGGATGAATACAATCTGGGACCGTCCGTCGCGTCCCTCCGCCGGCAGCACGATTTTGACCAGCGCCCATTTCCCCGACGAGTACTGGGGCGACTATCTCAACCCGAACGTGATCGGGTTCCAGGGCATCTTCCGCGTAAAACTCAGCGACGACGGCTCCGGCATCAAAGGCGAGCGGCGGCCTGACATCATTCAATCCAAGGATCCCAATTTCCGTCCGATCGACACGAGCGTCGGACCGGATGGTGCGCTCTATATTGTGGACTGGCACAATCCCCTGATCGGTCATTTGCAGAGTCATCTCCGGGACTCGAACCGTGATCATGTGCACGGTCGCATTTACCGCGTGACCGCCGAGGGGCGTCCGCTGGCCTGGCAACCGAAGATTGATGGCGAGCCCATCCCCGCGTTGCTCGAACTGCTCAAGCGGAAGGAAAACCACATTCGCACTCTCGCGAAGATCGAGCTCGGCAAACACGATGCCAAGAAGGTCATCGCCGCGACGAAGACCTGGGCGGCCAGCCTCAATCCGAGTTCTCCCGACCATGCGCATCACCTGCTCGAAGCCCTCTGGGTTCATCAGTGGCACAATGTCGTCGACGTCGGCCTTCTCTCCCAATCACTCCGTTCTCCCAATGCCGATGCCCGGGCCGCTGCGGTCCGTGTGCTCTGCTACTGGGCCGACCGCGTGCCCAATGCGTTGGCGGAGTTGCAGCGCCTCGCCACCGACGAGAGTCCGCGCGTTCGTCTGCACGCCGTGCGGGCCGCGAGCTTCTTCCCGGACGTAGCCGCGACCGAGGTCGCGCTCGCCGCGACCAAGCTCAAGGTGGACTATTATCTCGATTACACGATCGGCGAAACGCTGCGTCAGCTCCGCCCCCAATGGCGCGAAAGCCTGCAGCAAGGCGGCGTGATTGCCGGCGGGGATCCCGCGAGCATCCGCTACCTGCTGCGGACCTTGAACGCGCGCGAGATCCTGCAACTTCCCCGCACTCCCGCGGTTTCCGGGAACATCCTCGGCCGTAGCGGCGTTTCGGATACGATTCGGGCCGAAGCGCTCGCCAGTCTGGCACAGCACGAAAAAGTCGCGCCGGTGACGCTCCTCCTCAACGCGTTGAACTCGCCCGCCGAGATCGACTTCCGCGGCGTGGGCCGTCTCCTGCTCGCCCAACCGGTGGCGACGCTCAAGGCGCAACGCGCCGCGCTGTTAAAGCTGGGCCTCACCGACACTGCGGAAGGCCGCTCCTTCGCGCTCGCGGCCGTCGCGATCGGTGATGGAACCCTGGATACAGTCTGGCAGGAAGCCGCGGGCTCACCGCTGTCCTGGCAAAGTCTGCTGGGCGGAATCCATCTCATTCCCCAGGTCGAATTGCGGGCCACCGCTTACGAACGGGTGATGCCGATTCTCTCCGCGCCGATCACCGATTTGCCGGGACCGGATCACATTGTGGCCGCCGCGCAGCGGGATGCGATTCGCGCCGCTGTCAGCACGCGCCGCGAACCGGCGGCGGTGTTCGCCGCGCTTACCGCCCTGATCGAACGCGGCCAACAAGTACCCGCAGCGGCGCAGGGTATTCGCACGTTGCCGCGGAACACCTGGCCAGCCGATACTTCGGGCACGGCCGCCCGCGCGCTCGTGGCTTGGGCCGGCAAGACCCGCCCAAGCGAGCGCACGCAACGCGACTACGTGGAAACCGTTCAGGTCGCCGAATCCCTGGTGGACACCGTTCCGACGGCGGAAGCCGATACCTTGCGCAAGACGATCGCCGGACTGCGCGTCTCCTCGTTTGTCATTCGCGCCGTGGTGGAAGAGATGCGCTTCGACACCGCGCGGATTGTGGTGCAGGCCGGAAAGCCTTTCGAAATCACCTTCGATAACCCCGACGTCATGCCCCACAATCTCGTCGTGGTGGAGCCAGGCGCGCGCGAGCGCGTCAGCCTTGCGGCGATGGCCCTGCCGCCCGAACACGTCGATCGCAGCGATCGCGCCTGGGTACCGGAGTCGCGCGAGTTGGTCGCCGCCACCCGGCTGCTCGAAATGGGCCAAAGCCAGACGCTGCGCATTCGGGCGCTCACGGAAGGAATCTATGAATTTGTCTGCACCTTCCCCGGACACTGGACCGTAATGTGGGGCCAGATCGTTGTCACCAAGGACATCGACACTTACGTCGCCGCCAACCCAGTCGCCGCGATCGCGAAACCCAACGCTCCAGCCGCTCACGCCCACTAACCGACACCGCTCTCATCACCTGGCGGCTCGCCCGGCTTTCGCTCCCTCGACTTACACCGTTCCTTAAAATCTAGAAATCCCATGAACCTCCGTATCCACTCTCTCGTTACTGTCCTCGCGTTTTCCGCGAGTGCCCTCGCCCCGCTCACCCATGCCGCTGAAGCCGGTTTCAAATCTCTCTTCAACGGCAAGGACCTCGCCGGCTGGGAAGGAAACCAGGAATTCTGGTCCGCCCGCAATGGAGCCATCGTGGGCCAGACCACGCCCGAGAAGGTAACCAAGGGAAACACGTTTCTATTCTATAAAGACGGTCAGCCGGCAAACTTCGAGCTGCGCCTCTCCTTTCGCCTCACCGCGCAAAACGACAAGAACCAGGCAAACTCGGGCGTCCAGTATCGCAGCCGCGTCATCGATCCGGCTGCGTTCGTGGTTGGCGGCTACCAGGCGGACATCGACTCCACCGGTAAATACGCCGGCATGCTTTATGAGGAAAAAGGTCGCGGCATCCTCATGGGACCCGGCGAGAAGATCAAAATTGGTGCCACCTCTGTCGATCCGGCCAATGCCAAGAAGAAGAAAACCGCCGTCGAAAAACTCCCGGGAGCCACGCCGCCGGCCGAGATTTTGGCGGCCTACAAACTCGGCGACTGGAACGACATGGTGATCATCGCCAAGGGCAACCGCCTGCAACACTTCCTCAACGGCAAACTCACCGCCGATGTGACCGACGCCGACCCGACCATCGCCCCGAAGTCCGGCGTCATCGGGCTGCAACTTCACCAAGGACCGCCAATGACGATCGAATTTAAAAACGTCCGCCTCAAGACGCTGCCTTGAGTCCGCGTTAATCCATCGGGCGCCACCAAACCCCGGCGGCGCCGCGATGTGCCGTTCTTTTTTCGTTAGTAGCCCTGAGTCTTACCCCATCATGTCTCCCTCTACGTTCGTGCGCCGCTCCGGCGTATTCGCGCTGGCTTTTGCTGGCGCACTCTCGGCCCAAGTGGCGCCAGTTCCGTCGTCGTCATCCACCCCTGCCGATCCCAACGCCGGCACCACCAAGCTCGACGACTTCGTTGTTACCGGCGTCTTCAATGCCACCGAAGCCAGGAAAGCCACCACCGCGATTTCCACCGTCGATGCCACTCTTATCGCCGAGCAAGTACCGATCAGTGCGGACGATCTGCTGCTCAATGTTGCTGGCGTCTTCGTCAACTCGTCGCTCGGCGAGATTCGCGGCATGGTTTACTCCCGCGGCATTTCCGCGGACAGCAGCGATGGCGCGACGGGCCAATATTACGTCTCCATGCAGGAGGACGGACTCCCGATCACCAACATCGCTTTCGGTAATTACAACGCCAGTTACTTCAACCGCCCTGACGTCACGCTGCAGCGAGTCGAAGCCGTTCGTGGTGGCAGCGCCTCGATCACCTCGTCCAATTCGCCGGGCGGTGCGTTCAACTATATTAGTCGCATCGGACCCGCCGTTTTCGGAGGCGAAGTGCGCACGCGCTTCGGACTGGAGGGCCGCTCCGGCGGATTCTACCGTGGAGACGCGGTCATCGGCGGGCCGCTGGGCCAAGGCTGGGTGTATAGTTTGGGCGGGTTCTATCGTTACGCCGAGGGCCACCGGCCAGCCAAGGGATATCCGATGAACAACGGCTTCGTCACCCGCGGCAACCTCTTCAAAGACTACGGCAGCGGTTCCGTGAAGATCTATGGTAAATACATGGACGACCGGAATCACTGGTATGAATACCTGCTCGCGCGCGATCCGCAGGATCCGAAGCAGTTTCCCGGCCTAAGCCGCTATAGTACAAACTTGTTTCCAAAGAGTTCCCACCAATTCCCGCGCGAGGCGGATAATGCGTTCGGCACCTTTGATACGACCGATGCAGTGCGCTCCCGGCAGCGCTATGCCGGAGTCGAGTGGAAACACGAGTTTGGCGACGGCTGGTCGATCAATCAGAACGTGAAATTCAGCCGCAACTGGGCGGACTGGAACTCGAGCGCGGGCGTGACGCCGCGCAGCCTCGAGTGGCCGAATTTTTTTAGCTCGATGGGCATCCAGTTCAGCGGCGGCGGCACTACTCTGAATGGCCGCGTGCCGCCAGGGCTTTATCGCTTCTCCGACCGCCAGACCGGCACGGTGCTCGCCGAGGTCACCTCGAACGGGGCCTACACGGTCAACGCCAACGCCCTATCCCATCCTGGCCAGGTGGTGCGTTTCGCTAACCTGCCCAACGGCCAGATCGTGCCGAGCGCATTCTGGACCAACAATGGTCGCGTCGCCAACGAACACATGGACGAAATTATGGAGCGCCTCTCGGTGACAAAGCGGTTTCGCACCATGACGTTCACGGCTGGCGGCTACTTCGGTTACGCCGGCATCTCAGATCGCCAAACCAGCGGAGGCCGCACCGCGTCCCCGCTCGTCGCACAGCCCGAACCAGTATCTATCGTCTGGATACCAGCGACCGCGGCCACGGCGCCCGCTGGCACGACTGCCCCCACCCTGGCTGCGGTCGCCCCTTGGGGAGGCCGTCCGGTTCAGCTCACCAACCCCGAGGGTTTCACCCATCTGGGCGCCGGTTACACGCGCGACGAAGGCATCGCCCGCCAATTCGCCTATTTCTTCGGCCACAAGTGGGACATCACCCCGCGCTGGGGCATCGACTGGGGCTTCCGCAGTGAGAACTTTATCGTCAAGGGCTTCAATCAATCCGGCTCACAAAATCCACGGGGCAACTGGGACCCCACCTACGGCGGCGCTGACGGTGATCCGTTCACGATGTACGACAATCGCTTCACGGTGCCCAACCCTGCCGCCAAATGGAACTTCGACAAGAACGTCCGCAGCTTCTCGTGGTCCACCGCGTCCAATTTCGTAATCAACAACGAGAACTCCTTCTACGTCCGGTATGCGAATGGCGAGAAGGCACCGGACTACGCGTTTTTCCGGAATTATACCTCGCAGTTCCGCCTCGATAACCTCCGTCCCCGTCCGCAAACGGTCGAACAATGGGAGCTCGGCTACCGCTGGAAAAATCCGCGCGTTTCCGTCACTGTGACCCCTTTCTGGAGCAAGCTCGCCAATATCAACAGTAACCCGCAGGCGACGGAATCCGATGGCGTGACACTCTATTATCCGGACCCGATCTATAATTCGGTCACGTCGTTCGGCATCGAGCTCGAGGGTGAGCTCCGGCTGACCGAACGCTTGAAGGTACGTTCCGTTTTCACTGCGCAAAATTCCGAGAACACCAATTGGAAGGTGTTCACGGCCGGCTCGAATGGACGCGACGACGATACGTACCTCGATTTCTCGGGGAAGGATTCCGACAACAATCCCGACTTTATCCTCAACACCACGCTCGATTATCGTACGAAGGCCTGGTTCGCCAGTCTCTCGTGGCGTCACATGGGCGAGCGCGCGGGCAACATCGCCAATGTTATTACCCTTCCGCGATTCAATCAGTTTAATTTCTCTTCCGGCTATAACTTCTCCCGGAAGCTGTCATTCGGTTTCAATATCAACAACGTCTTCGACAGTGAGGGTGTGATGACGTGGCGCGGTTGGGGCGTAAATCCCGGCGACCGCCAGAGCTATCGGGCGCTCCCTGCGACCGGCCGCGACACCATGCTGCAATACGTCCCCGTCCAACCGCGCGCCTACTTCGTCACTGTCACCCATCGATTCTAGTCGCCGCGCGGTGCGGAGGGGAAGGGCAGTGCTGGCCTGCCCTTCTTCCAGCGGTTGCGCTCTTTCAGAACCTTCCTGTAGTATTTAAATTTCTCATGATCCGTCTCCCCTCCCTCCGTTCTCTCACGGTCATCGCCGTCGCGGTCAGCAGCGCTGCCGTTGCCACCGCCCAACCCACGACGCCTGCTTCGGCTCCAGCCCGGAAGGCTCGCGCTGCGATCACCGAGCTTCCCGTGGCTACTCCGCCGGCTGACCTCCAGGTCGCGCCGGGTTTCAAGGTCGAACTGCTCTACTCCGTGCCCAAGGAAGAACAAGGGTCCTGGGTCGCGATTACGACAGACCCGAAGGGGCGGATCATCGCCTCGGATCAATATGGCGGCTTGTATCGCATCACCCCGCCGCCCGTCGGGACGTCGACCGGCACGCGTATCGAACAACTGGATATCGATTTCACCAAAATCGTCCGGGACGCGGCCCCCACGGCGCCCGCGCCCAAAGCCGGCTCCCTGGCGGCTGTAACGGTGGGAGCGCACGGGCTGCTCTATGCCTTCGATAGCCTATACGTGATGGTCAACGAGGGCCGCCCTCGTGCGGGCGTGTGGCGCGTCCGTGACACCAATGGCGACGACACCTTCGATAAATTCGAGTACATCCGCGAGATCAAGGTCGGCTCCGGCGAACACGGCACCCATGCGCTCGTGCTCTCACCCGACGGCAAGTCGATCTACTTCGCCAACGGCAACCACACGGATCTCCCGGCGAACATGGAAAAGGCCCGCATGGTGGCGTGGGGTGAGGATCACCTTCTGCCCCGCATGTGGGACGCCCGCGGCCATGCCCGCAACAAGTACGCCCCGGGTGGATACATCGCCCGCATGGATCCGGACGGCAAAACGGTCGAGCTCTTCTCCATCGGTTTCCGCAATCAGTACGACATCGCATTCGACCAGAACGGCGAGCTGTTCACCTACGACTCCGACATGGAGTGGGACCAAGGTTCGCCGTGGTATATGCCAACGCGCATCAATCACAGCGTGAGCGGTGGCGACTACGGCTGGCGCTCGGGCGCCGGTCGCTGGCCCGACTACTACGCCGACAGCCTGCCGGAAGTGGTGAACATCGGCCCGGGCTCGCCCACGGGCGTGACCTTCGGCACAGGCGCCAAGTTTCCCGCCAAGTATCAACGTGCCCTCTTCGCCGCCGATTGGACATTCGGCACCCTCTATGCGATTCATGTCACCCCCGACGGAGCCAGCTTCCGCGGAGAAAAGGAAGAGTTCGTCGGCGGGAAACCGCTGCCGCTGACCGACGTAATCGTTAGCCCGAACGATGGCGCGATGTACTTCGCGGTCGGCGGTCGCCGCACGCAGTCCGGGCTTTATCGCGTGACGTACACCGGTACGGAGAGCACCGCCCCCGCCCAAATCGCCCCGCCCACCGAGGCCGCAAAGCTACGTCGGTCGCTCGAGGCTCTGCACGAAGATGGCCTGAGCCCCGCCGCCATCGACACGGCTTGGCCGCATCTGGGCAACAAGGACCGCTTCGTCCGGTTCGCGGCCCGCGTGGCGATTGAGATGCAACCGGCTGAACGCTGGGCCGAACGCGCACTGGCGGAACTGCAGCCGCAAGCCTCGATCGAAGCGCTGATCGCACTGGCTCGCGTGGGCGACAAGTCACTTCAGCCGAAACTCATTGCCTCACTCAGGCGGCTGGATTTTGGCAAGCAGCCCGCCGAGCTCCGCCTCCCGCTCTTGCGCGCCTGGCAGCTCGCGTTCACCCGCATGGGCAAGCCGTCCCCGGAGGTGTCGGCCACGATTGTCGCATCCCTCGACAAGTACTTTCCGCACGCGGACCCGTTGATCAATCGCGAGCTCCTGGCGTTGCTCGTTTATCTCAATTCAACCACGGTGGTCGCGAAGGCCGTTCCGCTACTCAAAGTGGCCGAACCTGCCACTATCACATTTGAGGAACTCGGCGGCGATCGGGTAATCGCGCGCAACGATCGTTACGGCGCCACCGTGCAGCAGGTCGCCGCCGGCCGCTCCGACCGCCAGCAAATCGCTCTGGCTTACACGCTGCGTAACGCGACTGCCGGCTGGACGCCTGAGCTGCGCAATTCGTATTTCGCGTGGTTCAAGACGACCACTCCGTGGCGCGGCGGGGCGAGCTTCACGGGCTTCATCAAAAACATCCGCACCGAAGCAATCGCGAATTTTGTCACGGATCCGATCGAACGCGTTCGCTTCGAAAGCCAAGCCGCCGCCATCGCGGCCACGGCGTCGACCGCGCCCGCCACTCCGATCGCCGCGCCCAAAGGCCCGGGTCGCGATTATACCGTTCCGGAGGCCGTCGCGCTCGTGACCGGCCAGCTCACCGGCCGCAATTTCGAGCAAGGCAAGGCGATGTTCTCCGCCACCGCCTGCACCGCCTGTCATCGCTTCGGTGCGGAAGGCGTCGGCATCGGCCCTGATATCAGCGGAGCCGGCAATCGCTATAGTGTGAAGGATTTGCTGGAGAATATCATTTCGCCCTCGCTGGTAATCAGCGACCAATACAATAGCGACGAAATCAAAAGGAAGGATGGCAGCAGCATTATCGGGCGCGTCGTGGGAGAAGAAAACAACACGCTTTTCGTCATGACGAACCCGTTTACGCCCGATGATCATACTCGCGTTCCGACGTCCGATGTCCTCTCACGCAGTGTCTTCCCGACGTCCATGATGCCTCCCGGCCTGATCAATGGGCTCAACCCGGATGAACTCCGCGATCTGGTCGCGTACATCCTGAGCGGCGGCGATTCCAGCGCGCCCATGTTCAAGAAATAAGAGTGAAACAGACATTCCTGTCTGTCCTTTTCGGCAGACCCTGAGCACAGGCAGGAATGTCTGTGTCACGCGCGGAAAAAGAGGCAGCGCTCACCGGCCGCCTTCGAACATTCCCACGAACGCCTTCGGCACGATGGCGGCCGTCCGGCAGTTGCTCGCGGGGAGGACTTGCTTGGCCCACTTGTTCACCTCTTCGAGCGAAATGGTGTCCATCAATCCGCCATGCAAGGCGACGATCTCCTCGGTCTCTTCGGGCCGCTCCTGCGCGCGCATCAGCACGTTGACCAGAAATCTATTTTCCCGAAACGCACCGCGCAGCTGACTGCGCAAGATGCCGCGCGCACCAATGAACTCCCCATTCTGCACCCCGCGCTCGGCGAGCTCGGCGCCGATCTTCTCAATTAACGGCGCCACTTTGCTCGTATCGTTCGGGGCACAATCGATCTGCGTCTGCAACAACGCAAAATTCGAAAAGCCATCGTAGGATTGGAACTCGGCGGACGGCGAATACGCCAAGCCCAACTTTTCGCGCACCTCGCCGCGCACGCGCAACTCGAGGACTTTGGCGAGCAGCTCCAACGCCGCATGATCGCGCACATGCAACGCGGCGGCCACCGGCCAGGTGCCAACCACGAGGCCGACATTCTGCTCACCCACAAATTCGATCCGCGTGAAACCCGGGGGCGCCGTCACTTCGACCGGACCAGGAGGCGCGGCCGTGACTTTCCTTTCCGCGCGCGGCTTCAGCGCTCCCAAGGTTCGAGAGACGGACTGTACCGCCTCCTGCTCCGTGAGGTCACCCACGACTGTCGTCTCGATGTATCCACGGGATAGAGACGGCTCCATCCAACGGCGCACATCGAGCACGCTCATGGACAAATAATCCATCGGCGATCCCCAGGTGAAGCGCGCATCGCCGCGAAAAAGATGATCGGTCAACCCCCGGAGGCCGTCGCCCATGCCGACACTTTGCGAAGCCCTCCCCATCGCCGCGCGCAGGCGCTCGTCACGGTGGACGTATCCGTTGAATTGCGGCGCGTGCAGGATGTCCGCAACAATCCCGAGAAACGTTTCCAACTGCTCGACCGCCATCATGCCGCGGAAGGTGAACGCGTCGCGATCGGTCACATCGAAGCTAAAGTCGAGGAACCGTTCTTCGATCAACGCATTGAGCTGCTCCGGTCGGAAATGGACCGCACCGCTCGCCAGGAGGGTGTTGAGCCCGAATTCCTTCAACGCGGGTTTGTTGCCCGGCATCTCGAGTAAGCCGGTCCCCACCCGCACGACGACGTGGACGAGACCGGGCTCCTGGCGATTGGGGATGAAGTTTAAACGGGCGTTGTTGCCGAAACGCAGCAGCGAAGCCTTTAACGAAGGCAACTCGCTGCGGTCGACCACCTGGGTAGGCGTGGAAAAACGCGGGAGTTTGAAAGGCGTTTCACGCTGGGCGTGAGGCATCACGTGGTTCACGCCGGTCCTCCGACCCTTCTGAATTTCCTGCACCACCTTTGACTCCGTCAGGTCCAAGTCCAAACCGCCGGAAAGATAGAACGCCATTGATGACGGGTTCCACATACTCCGGAACACCTGCTGGGCCTCGTTGGGCGAAAAACGTTCGAGCCACTCGCGCATCCAGGCGAACTTGCGATCGACGCCGACAAATACGTCGTGGTTGGTGATCGAGTCAGTCAGCGCTTCACAAAACATGCCCGGGTCCATGGTCGGGAGCTGATCAATCATGTGGCCCGCCATCTTCAGTTGCCGCCGCCGGGCGGTCTCAACGGCGTTCGGATCCAAGCCGCGATCAAGGGTGAGCCGGACCATCTGATCGAGACCTTGCACGCCTTCGGACCACGCCTGTGCCGGCAGCTTCATCGAAGCGATGGCGACGCCGTAGCCGAGCAGTTCATCGTAACCGGCCTCCGCGCCCATCGCGCCGGGCAGCTGCGTGCGTAGTCGTTCGCCGAATACACCCATCACAAATTCACGGCGCTGCTGATCAATCAATACCTGGCGCGGATCCGGACGTGAGGGCGGCGGCACGACGGAAGACACTTCCGCGGAAGCGGAGCCCACGCCGCCGATGCGAAACAATCCCGCGCGCAGTGAGCGCGCATCGAGGCGGCCTTCTTCGCGGCCGGGAATCGGCTCCCGCGGACGCTCCATGCTTCCAAAGATTTCCCGCACCTCAGCCGAGAGGAACGCAGGATCAAAATCGCCGGCGCCCACCAGCACCATCAAGTCAGGCCGATAGTTGCGTTGGTAGAACCGCAGAAAGTCGTCGCGCGTGAACTTGGCGATCTGCGCCTCGCTCCCGCCTGGCGTGCGGTTGGGGAATTGCAGGCCGCGAAACACCACTGGCAGCGAGGCCTGCTGCTGCTGATCGGAGAGGCTGCTGCGATTGCGCAATTCCGCCAATACCACGCGGCGCTCCCGCTCGATT
>CAYVDZ010000055.1:7491-14273 GCA_964450575.1 uncultured Opitutus sp. | reverse complement strand
GTTTGTTGCGGTCGATCCAGTGTCTTCCGAAGATGAACCGACCGTTACGCCGTCGGTTGACCGCGAGCGGGCGATGAATACGTTCTGCCAGAAATACGACTGCCCCAATACGAGGATCGCGGAGGAGGCGGCTGTCGATATTTCCGATCTCTACAAATGGAAGCGTGACGAGTTGCCCAAGCGATCCAAGAAATCTGCGCGCATCGAAGCCGTTCTCAAACGGGGACTTATCAAACGCACGGGGTGAGCGCCCTCAGTTCGCCCACGTCGCCCTCCTTGAATCGCCCATGGGGTGAGGGTTCAAGATCGCCTTGTACCAATCGCGCACAAAGCGTGAGGGACAGGCGAAATGACCGACAAACCCCTAGAAACACTACTCGACGAGAAGGAACTGGCCGAGACACTTCAGGTCTCTCTCGGCACGCTCCGAACGTGGCGGACTGACGGTAAGGGACCTCGTTTCCACCGGATCGGGCAGATGATCCGGTACGCGCCATCGGACGTGAAGGATTGGCTGCTGACCCGCCAGGGCGGCGGTGAAGCCATGGCGGTGACGCGATGATCCAGCCGGTCACACTGCAGAATCTGCTGCCGTCCGAGGTGGCGTTCGTCGCGGCCATGCAGCAACTCGGCTTCGGTCGCTTTGAATACCTCCAGATCCGCAGCGGGGAACTGATTCTCAACCCTGGGCCGGTCACCGTGCGCGACGTCAAGTTCGGGTCGCCGGTGACGACCGGCAAGCCGGCGGCGGCCACGTCGGAACTCCGGCCGCAGATTGCAGAGTTCTTTGCGTACGTGCGTGAGGTCGACGCAGGCGAGATCCGCGAGGTAGAGGTGCGGCACGGGCTGCCCTTTTCCATGGAGATCGAACTGGCCGGTGCGAAAAGCGCCATTCCGCAAGGAGGCCGCCGTGGCTGACATCACTCTCGACCAGGCGCTACCCGTTGTCCAGAACCTCGCGGGGCGGAAGGCCAATGCGTTCGTTCGCCGCTGCGGGTTCGCCAGCGACGAACGCGAAGACGTCAAAAGCCAACTCGTTCTCACCTTCATTACCCGCTGGCCGAAGTTCGACGGCGAGAGGGCTTCGGTCCGGACTTTCGCCTCTCGGCTGATGGACAAGGAACTGACGTCCATCCTGCGGTACCGCCTGGCGCCCAGCCGGAGGGAGCAGGCCATCCCGGTCGCCGATTCCGCTCCGAGTTCGGCGGCACGCGGGCGCTTCAGAGTTGACATCGAGCGCGCGCTGGCCCCGCTGCCCAGTGCCGTTCAAGAGACTGCGCTGACGCTGTTTTGGTACTCCACGGTCGAAACCGCTGAGGTGCTGGGCTGCTCACGCCAGATTATCCACGTCCGAAAACGGCAGATTCGCGAAGCGCTCGACGCGGCCGGCATTGGGCCCTGCTACTTTGTCGCCGGAGGTGCCCAATGAGCGCCCAACTCATGACCTCCACCTACAGCATGTGGTCGCTCTTTCGGAATTGCCGGAAGGCGGTGGACTGGCGTTACATCCAGCAGTTGGTCGGTCTGGAGCGCGATGGGAACCTCCACTTCGGCACCCTCGTCCACCAGTGCCTTGAGCTGTGGCACCAGTCCCGCGACCTCGGGCGCGTGCTGGAGCTCATCGGCACGCTCTGCCCTAACCGGCTGTATGACGAAGGCCAGCGCCGGGACTGGCACAACGCCACGGCTTTGATGAGAACCTACGCGGCGCGGTATGCGGCGGAAGAGTTCGAAGTGGTGGCGCTGGAGAAGACGTTCCAAGGCCCGATCGTCAATCCGGCCACCGGTGCAGCATCCCGCAGCTTCGTCCTCGCCGGCAAGGTCGACGGCATCGTGCGCATCGGGGACGACTACTTCCTCCTGGAGAACAAGACCGCCGCGCAACTCGACGCAGATTATCTGGAGCGGTTGTGGACGGACTTCCAGATCACCATCTACGCCTACTACGTGGAGCAGGCGATGGGCATCACCATCACCGGCATCCTCTACAACATCCTCGTCAAAGCCAAGCTTCAGCAGAGCAAGGGTGAGACGGAGGAAGAGTACCAGGCGCGCCGCGCGGAACTGCTGGCAAAGTCGAAGACGGGCAAGACGACCGCCAAGCGGAAGCTGCCGGAAACGGATGAAGAGTTTCAGGAGCGCCTCGCGGAGAAGTACACCGATCCGGCAATGCTCCACCGGGAAATGCTCTACCTCTCCCGTGACCGCTTCGACATACTGCGCAGCGAACTCTGGGAACTGACCCAGGCATACCTCGACGCCCGCCGGCGTGGCGTCTTCTATCAGAACACCGGCTTCTGCTTCAACTTTCACAGGCCGTGCGCGTACTTCGCGCTGTGCCGCTCGAACGGTAATCCCAACGTCATCGAGAACTTCTACCAACGAGTAGCGCCCAACGAGGAGTTGCGGGTGCTGCCCAACGATCCCACCGAGACCGCTTTCTAAAAGGAGACTACGCAACTATGCCGTTACCGACAACGAAGACTCAACCCAAGCCCGACCTCGCGGACCTGACCGTGCTGGTGTATGGGCAGACGAAGATCGGGAAGTCCACCCTCTGCTCGCAAGCCGATGGTGCGCTCTTCCTGGCCACCGAGCCCGGACTCAATGCACTGGATGTCTATCAGGTGCCCATTCAGTCCTGGGAGGATCTGCGCAAGGCGTGCGCTGAGATTGTCGAAGGCAATCACCCGTTCAAGACGGTGATTCTGGACACCATCGACAACGCCTACAAGTTCTGCACCGAATACATTCTGGCGAAGTTCAAGGTGGAGCACGAATCCGATCTTGGCTACGGCAAGGGCTACGCGCTGGTCAACAACGAATTCCAGCGCGTACTCACGAAGCTCGCTTTCCTGCCCTACGGGCTGTTCCTCATCTCGCACGCCAAGGAGATGGAGGTGGACTCGCGCACCGGCAAGTACATGCGCGTGGTGCCGACGCTGCCGGACAAGGCCCGCAAGATCGTGCTCGGAATGGCCGACATGGTGTTGTTCTGCGATCTCGAAGCCATCACCGGCGAAAAAGGGGAGCAGAGCATGCGGCGCGTGATCCGCACCAAGCCCAGCCTTTACTATGAGGCCGGCGACCGCACGGGCCGGCTGCCCGAGACGCTGGATCTCGATTTCGGCAAGTTCAAGGAGTGCTACAACGCGGCGACGGTGGCGATGCCAATGGCCAAGGTTGTGGAGCCCAGCCGTCCGGCTCAGGCAACAGAGAAGCAGTAATTCATCACACCAGGAGAACAACACATGGCTAACAATTCGATCGATTTGACTCAGTTTGACGACGACTTCCGGAGCGAAACTCCGGCGGAGCGCTCGGACATGGAGAGCGTTCCCGACGGGAAGTATCAGGTGGTTGTGGAAAAGGTGGAGATTACCGAAGCGCACACCACCGGCAACCCGATGCTGAAGTGGACGCTCCGCGTGATTGCGCCGAAGTTCGTCAACCGCCTCATGTGGCGCAACAGCGTTGTCACGCCCAACACGCTGAAGTTCGTGAAGACTGACCTGCACATCTGCGGTCTGGACCTCGAAAAGCTGTCGGACCTGCCCAGGCATCTGAGCAAGCTGCTCGACGTGAAGCTGGAGGTCACCAAGAAGACCAAGGGCGACAACGAGAACATCTACTTCAACAGCCGCATCGTAAACGACCGGACATCGAGCAAGTTCCGGCAGGAGGCGGGCGACGCTCTTGTCCCGTTCTAGCCCGGCGCTGATCACGCTGATCGCCGACACGAGGGAGCAGGAACCGTTTTCGTTCGATTCCCGGCTGGTGATGATGGAACGCCGTGCTCTGCCAGCCGGGGATTACTCTGTCGCAGGCATGGAGGGTGTGGTCGCCGTGGAACGGAAAACGCTCGACGATTTCGTCTCCACGGTGATTCACCAGCGAGCCCGCTTCCGGCGCGAGCTCTGCAAACTGGCTGGCTACCGCGCGGCCTGCGTGGTGGTCGAGGCAGGCCTCCTGGAAGTTCTGCAAGGACGCTACCGGGGTGGCGCCCATCCGAACGCCGTGCTCGGCAGCGCGCTGTCCATCACACTCGATTACCGCATCCCGGTGTTCTTCTGTTCCAGCCGTCAGGCGGCCTGTCAGTTTGTGCAGGCCTATCTGCTCGGCGCGCACGCGAGGTGGAATGCATGACGAAGTCCAAGGTGGCAGCCGCGGAAGTGAGGTCTTCCCTGCGCGGAATTGTGGAGGCGGTTTTCTACTCGGGCCCGACCTTCAGCGCCGGGCGCCTCCGTACATCGGAGGGTAATCTGATCACTTTTGCCGGAAAGGTGTTTGCCAGGGAGAATGAGGCGGTTCGTCTGGAAGGCCAGTGGAGCAACCATCCGAAGTACGGGCGGCAATTCGTGGCCGACTGCATGGGCTTCGATCAGGAGATGGATGCGGATGGGCTGGCGAACTTCCTGGCGAATCACCCGGACGTGAAATGGATCGGCCCGGCAAAAGCCCATCTGATCGCCGACCATTTCGGCGCGCGCTTCGACGCGGCGATCCGCAGCCAGCCCGCGGCCGTGGCCGCAATCGCGAAGGTGCCTGTGGAGGCGATCCTGGATCTCCAACGGATCTGGATCGCCAACAGCGACTTCAACGCCGCGATGACGTACTTGTCCGGCTTCGGGCTAACCCATCACCAGGTGACGACGCTGGTGGGCAAGTTCGGCAGCCAGGTTGTGCCGATCCTGGAGAACGATCCCTATGTGCTGATGCGGGAAATCACCGGCTACGGCTTCAAACGGGTCGACAAGATCGCCCGCAAGATGGGAACACCGAAGGATCTGCCATCCCGGATTCGCGCGGGGCTTCACTACAGCGTGCTGGCCGCGCTCGATGACGGCGACTGCTGGGTCGAATACGAGGATCTGCTGGACCGCGCCAACGCGCTGCTGGTAATGGACACGCTCGACAGCCGCGAGGTGATTGAGGAGCATCTCGAAGCTCTGATTGCAGAGGCGCGGCTTGTCTCCCAGCCGTTCGAGCGGCTGGTAGTTGCCGACCCGGAGATCCACCGGATGGAGATTGAACTGGCCGAGGTTCTGAAGACCGCCGGTCGGCCCAGCCCGCACGCTGTTACTGAGGTAGAGCATCTTCTCGACGCTGAGGGCGGCGAATTGAATCCCGAGCAGCGCCATGCGGTCGGGAACGCGCTCAGGTTCTCCATCTCGCTGATGACCGGCGGCGCTGGTAGCGGCAAGACATACGCGGTATCGACCATCGCCAGCATCGCCGAACGATTGGAGTTGAAGATCGTGCTCGCGGCGCCCACTGGAAAGGCTGCAAAACGCCTCGAGGAAGTAGTTGGCCATGAAGCGAGCACCATTCATCGCTTATTGGGCTTCAACGGCAACACGTATTCGCGGGACGCGCTGAATCCGATTGAAGCGGACATCCTGGTGGCCGATGAAGTATCGATGATGGACGTCCCACTTGCCTGGCGTTTGTTCCAGGCGGTGGATCGCACGCGCACCGCCGTGGTTCTTGTCGGGGATCACAACCAGTTGCCACCGGTGGGACCAGGTAACATCCTGCGAGACCTGGTGCGGTCCATGGCGATTCCAACCACGGTACTCACGCGGATCATCCGCCAGGCCGGTGTTCTGAAGGAGAACTCCACGGCCATTCTCGACGGCGAGGTGCGGCCCACGTCGGATTCATTTGTCGGCGCGCGCCGGCCATGGTACGTCATCGACAAGTTCGCGGACCGCGAGGATGTGCGCCGAATGCTGCTGCTGCTCTTCGAGGAAGTGCTGCAGGAGCGGCTCGGTTACGACCTGATTCGTGAAGTTCAGGTGCTCACGCCGACGCACAAGGGCCCGCTCGGCACAGTGGAGTTGAATATCGAGTTGCAGCGCCTTCTGCAGCGAAAGTTGTTCGGGGTTGAGGTCTCTACCGTCGAGGCTGGCCACCGCGCGCGGCCCTATCCGGGCGACAAGGTGATCCAGACGAAGAACGACTACGAATTGGGCGTCATGAACGGCGCGATCGGCGCTGTGGTTGACGCCACTCAGGACGGCGGTCTTTCCATCGATTTCGATGGCCGGCGGATAGAAATCAAGAGTGGCAGCGATGCGCTCGGCAACATTCAGTTGGCCTACGCGACGTCGATCCACAAAGTGCAGGGTTCGGAGTTTCCCTGCGCGGTCGTGATCGCCCATAAGTCGCACTCCTTCATGCACCACCGCAATCTGCTGTACACCGCGGTAACGCGCGCGAAAGACTCCGTGATTCTTCTCGGGGACCGGTGGGGCATCGACAACTGCGCCGCCAAACGCCAGGTGGACCGCCGAAACACCTTTCTCTCCTTCCTGCTCCACCCGGAGACACGGCAGTGACTGCGCCTCCGGTAGATGTCCACACTTACTACCGGCAGGTGACCGATGTGGACATCGGCGAGATCGCCCGCGAACTCCTCGGCGATCGCATCACGCAGGAATCGCGGCAGACCCTTTTCTGCGATTGCCCGAACCACCGGAGCCAGTCGCACCGCTCGCTTCACGTCTGGCTCGACAAGCAGGGCTGGTTCTGCCACGCCTGCGGCACAGGCGGCGATGTGCTGCAGTTGGTCGAGTTCGTCCGGTTCGGCGTGGTCACCCGCGGGCAGTCTGGCGCCATGCCGGACTCCCACCGTCAGGCCCGTGACTTCCTGGCGGTACGCGTTCGACTGCCGCCGTTGTCGACGCTCGCTTCCGGCAGTCCGGAACAGGCCGAGGAAGCTCACCAAATCAGGCTCCGCGTGCGTGAGGCTTTGACCGCGTCTGCGGGTGTGTATCACC
>CAYVDZ010000055.1:0-7481 GCA_964450575.1 uncultured Opitutus sp. | reverse complement strand
AGTGGCACCCGAACAGAGAGAAACTCGCTCTGATTAATTACGAGCCCTTATAAAAAACTGCGGGGCGTGTTATGACAGCGTGCAGAATCGAATTTAGTCACCGATGGCTGACACCAGCGGCTCGCCGGGAATCCGGAGGTTCTCGCCTGGTTTCAGGGGAAATACGGAATCAGCGAGGAAACGATCGGCCGGCTGCAGATCGGGTACGCAGAAAATAGCGAGCCCAGCGTGGCCCGCACGTTGATGGACGGGCCTGGCGCCTTTACCCCGCGCGAACTGACGGCCACCTCCGTCTTCCGGCCCACAGCGCAGGACGGGCTGGTCCCCTTTTTCGATGGCCGAATCGTCTTCCCCTATTGGAGTCGCGGGCACGTCGTCTTCATGATCGGACGGAGCACGCCCTGGACACCGGATCACGAATGGGAGAAGTCGAAGTACAAGAAGCTGGCCATCCACAACGACCGAAACAACAGCCACGTTTCGCCATACATCCGGAACGACGTCCTCTTCAACGAGGATGTGCTGCTTGCACGGCCCGAGCGGGTCATCATCACCGAGGGGGTCACGGACTGCATTTCCCTGATGGAGCACGGATTCCCGGTGGTGTCGCCTGTAACGGTGCAGATCCGCGAGGCCGACTGGGAACGGCTGCTGCCGAAACTCGCAGGCGTGAAGACCGTCTACATCTGCCAGGACAACGAGGTTTCTGAGGCCGGAATGCAGGGTGCGCTGAAGAGCGCACGCATCCTTTCGGCTCACGGGATTACGACGCGCGTGGCGGTTCTGCCTCTCGCCGACAAGCAGCGTGCGGCGCGGGAGAAGTTGGGTGCATTGCCTGGCGGCAGCGCCGAGGCCGACGCGTTGATGGCCGACGCGAAGATCGATGTCAACGAGTTCTTCGCGTCCGGCAAGACGGCGGCCGATTTCGAAGCCATCCTCGCGGCCGCGCAGACGCCGCTCGAACTGGCGATCTCGAAACTCAGCACCGAGGTGCCTGACGGTGATCTCAGCCGGTTGCTCAATCCGATCCTGTCGGAGGTCGGCCGGCTCGATCCGATTCAGCAGGACTGGCACCTCAGGTTGATCCAGACGCGGTGCGGCAAGATCCGAATGCCGGTCGCCACACTACGGAAGCAGTTGAAGGTAGTGGAAATCGCCCGCCCAAAAACGCAGCCCGGCGCATCCAGCAACGGCGGCTTCCGAGACGCCGAGGCTGCGGAGCCGAAGTCACCGTCGCTGCGAAGCATCCAGGTTAACAACCGGCAATTGCGGGACATCATTGCAGATGCGTGGACCGCCATCCATACCATCAATGACGCCAAGGGGCCGGACGGAACTGAGCGACCGTTCCTTTTCCAGAACGGCGGGGCCCTGGTACGAATCGCCGGCACGGGCGCCCAAACGAGAATTGAGGCGCTCGGCGACACGGCAATGTACGGAATCCTGGCCCGGAGCGCCAACTGGCACAACGTGACGGAAGAGGCGGTCACCGCCGCTCCGCCCTCCAGAGACACCGCCCGCGACATGCTGGTAAACCCGGATCCGGGGCTTCCGCCGCTCGATTCCGTGGTTCGGACCCCAACTTTCGGGAAAGATGCCACGCTGATCACCGCCCCCGGTTACCATCGTTCGGACGCGCTTTGGATGTTCCCTGATGACTCCCTGGACATCCCGGAGGTCCCCGCCAAACCCACACGCGAACAGATCGCGAGCGCCAGGGCGCTGCTTGTGGATGAACTGCTGGTGGATTTCCCGTTCGTGAGGGACTCGGACCGCGCCCATGCCATTGCCGCAATCCTCCTCCCATTTCTACGGCGCATGATCGCCGGCCTCGCTCCGATTCACCTGATCGAAGCTCCCACTCAGGGCTCCGGTAAGGGGCTGCTGGCCAGCTTGATCAGCATCGTTTCGACGGGTTTGGCGGCCGAGGGCCGGACCGTTCCGGAGAACGAAGACGAAGTCCGGAAGATGATCACCGCGGAGTTGGTCACAGGTCGCCCGATCATTCTTCTCGATAACCTCAGCGAAAAGCGGGTGCTGGAGTCGTCCGCGCTGGCGTCGGTGGTGACCGTGCCGTATTGGACGGACCGCCTATTGGGCGAATCTGAGATGTTGCACCTTCGCAACAATGCTCTATGGCTGATGACCGGGAATAATCCGCGGCTCTCGGCTGAACTGAGCCGGCGCTGCATCCGGCTGCGCATCGATCCGCGAATCGACATGCCGTGGCTGCGCGGCGGATTCAGGCACCCGCTGATTACCGAATGGGCACAGGAGAATCGTTCGGCGCTTGTCCATGCCGCGCTCACGCTGATTCAGGCCTGGATCGCGGCCGGAAGGCCGTTGCACGAAACACGCCTGGGATCGTTCGAGAAATGGTCGGAGGTCATGGGCGGCGTGCTGGACGTCGCGGGAATTCCCGGCTTCCTTGGAAACCTGAACGAGCTGTACGAGGCGTCCGACGGCGATGGCCAATTGTGGCGGGAATTCACCGGCGCATGGTGGGACGCATTCCGCGCCGAGCCAAAGAAGGTCAGCGACCTGACTCAGTTCTGCGAAGAGCGCGACCTGATGCTGAACGTGCGTGGTGATGGGTCGGCACGTTCGCAGCAGACCCGGCTGGGCAAGGCGCTCGCCACGAAGCGGGATCGGGTCTTCAACGGGTTTACGGTGAAGCGGATCAACCAAGGCAAACACAAAGGCTCCATCTTCTATGCTCTTGAGACGGCCAACAGCCCTGAGAGGAATTCTCCGCACGGTCCGGACCTCCTGGAGTTGTTGGATGGGGACGTTGACGCCGATGGTGGGGACGTTGGGGACCTTGCCGAAAAACGTCCCCATTCGCTCGGCCCAATAGATCCAATCACTTGCAGACAATTTGGGGACGTTGGGGACGTTGGGGACCTTTTTCCAGCTTTCTCACGCGAGGAAATCTCTCTCTCACACTCATGCACAAATACGTGCGAGAGCGGCGCGCAGATAAAGGAGAGCCCGGAAAACGTCCCCAACGTCCCCAACGTCCCCATCGCTCCCGTAACAGAAACAAAACAAACAGGTTCAGTCATGGGGACGTTTAGCGCCAACGTCCCCATCACGTCCCCACAACGTCCCCAACCTGGAAACCGCGGCGCGGTTGACCTGGCCAAGTTGCCGGAGACTGCCGCCACGGAACCTCCATGATGTCGGCCATCGCCATCCATGAGGATTTCAGGCGCTCGGATTCAACCAGGAGAGAAACGATGACCCCGGTATTGACGGAGTGTGCCAAGTCGGCTGAGGACCCGCCATCAGGCGTCTCGCCGAGTTGCCTGTTCGTGTCTACTTCCCTCGCGACGTGGACGACAGCGAACCCGGAGCAGTTCGCGCGCGACTTCCAGATCAACGACACGGTGTACCGGAGGATCGATCCCGAGTATTACGCCTGGCTGCGGTCGCGCATGGTCGTTGCCAAAAAGGCCGCGAGTGCGGGGCATCTCGATGCAACTGCATTTGAAGACTTGCGCGTGCGCTTCAACGCCGTGCACGCTTGGGCGGTCGAGCATTTCGGCGAGGCCCAACTGCTCGCCGCGGTGCGGACATTTCGTTCGTGCGACTACAAGCCGCCGCTGCCTGAGGAGTTCGAATGCACGAAGCCGGTCGGACCAGTCCCCTCGAGAACGAACCAGGAATCCGAGCGGCTCGCCCGTGCGCGCGGCCTGGTCGATGAAATCCGGGACCAAGCGCTGGCGCTGGGATGGACCATGGAGAGCCTGTACTTCTGCGAGGGTTATGAGCGACGGCCCATCGCGGCGCATTACGGCGTGGCGTGCTACATCGGCGGCGAGCACCGGATTGGTGAGGTCACGCGGCAGTCCATCGAGATTGTCGGACCGTCACCCATGGAGACACGCTCGCGATTCTATAACCCGGATGTCGAGCAGCCTTGGATTGTCCGCATCAATCCCGAGGGAAAGTGATTGTCTGTGTTTACACATTTCCAGAGCCTTGCGTATATTTACATCGAAGGCCCGGTTCGATAGGCAAGCGCGCGGCGCACCCTCAGAAGGATCACTCCCCAAGTAATACCGAGAGACGGGACTCTCGTAAAACTCCTTCCCTTTCTTGTGATAGCCGAAGTGTGCCCAAATGACGCCCGCCGAACAAATCCCCTACTATGCGCCTGATGGAAGGTCGATGGGTTTTCGCTCCATTGATGCCGCGAAGCGCCTGATCGAAGGCGGCTACGTGAAGGCTTCTTACGGGCGCAAGGGACACCTGAAGGCGATCTGGCTACAGCAGGCGGACGGTAGCAGTCCGGTCGAGACCCACGCTCGGGCGGGCACCCGGTACAGCTTCCTTCAAAACCTCGACAACGGCAGCCGCTGCTGGAAGCTTCGCCGAGTCGATGGGCGTGACGATGACGGCGTACCGGTGACCACGCGCGGTGTCTTTATGCAAGTCGTGACGGATTGTCTGGTCGGATGAAAGATCGACGACAGATCGGCGGACGGTACCTCGCTCGCGCTCGCGGTGCGTTCCGTGGCGGCCAGGCGCGCCGGCGTCTGCCGGTGAACCAACCGGCGGACCCGGGGGCAGACGTCGCGACAGGGGCCACCCCGGCGCGAACGAGTGGCATCAGACGCCAAACGGGCACGCCGGATCGAATTCTGGTTCCTCCCTGGGCACTTTCGACGGCGGGTGGAATGGTCCCCAAAGGTCTTTACTTAGTTGCACTTAATCAGGTGGTCACGCAAGGTGTTCACTCAGGTGGTCATGCGGATGCGTAGGTCGGGTGCTGAACTCGCAAAATACGGGATCGATGCCGAGGCTGTCTTTGCCGAGATGGACGCTGCGCTTGCAGAGCAAACGCAAACCTTTCTTGGGAACCTCCGGGAGGACGTTGTTCTCATCTTGCTCGGCAGTATCCCCGAGTTTCGCCGAACAGCAGCAACAGTACGTCGACCGTGATAAGGAAATCAGATCACTTCGCAGCCGGTTGGCCGACTTCGAAAAGAGCAGCATCACGTGCACCAGATGTGGACAGAAGAAGCCGCCGACTGCCTTTCCGCCGAAGGGTCGGGCTTGCCTGCTTTGCAAGGTTGAGATTCTTGAGGACTTGAATCAGTCGCTCCGTGATCGGATTGCCTGTCAACCCGGTGGCCCTCGCATTGACGTTCGTCAACGCCAGGCGCGTGGAGATCAATCGGCTGCCTGCGCATGTGCTCGCGGACTGCTCGCATTGACGTTCGTCAACGCCAGGCGCGTGGAGAATATGCCGGCAAGCGCCTCCAGCACGCGATCAACCAGTCGGACGGGACCCTGACGGTCGAGTTTCTGGGCCGAATCTTTGCCGAGGCTGAAGGAAAGCCGTGCCCCTATTGCGGGGAATACATGAACCGGCGCACGAAGACCCTCGATCACATGGTTCCCCTGAGCAAGGGCGGCCTCCACTGGACGGCTAACGTGATCATTTGCTGCAACCGATGTAACTCCGCGAAGCGCAATCGGGATTTCGATGATTGGGTTTCCCTGCTGCAGGAACCATACGCATCGTTGATGATCGCCGAATACGAGCAGAGGTACGGCTCGAAACCAAGCCAGTCGCTACTTCCGCTTCAGTACCCACCTGCATTTACGTCAAGCGGGATTCAATAACGAGTACCCAGGCGCAGATCGTGACTGGGGCGACTCCCTGATGACCTACGGTTCTGTTTGTTCCGGCATCGAGGCAGTGTCCGTCGCGTGGGAACCGCTGGGCTTTCGACCGGCGTGGTTCGCCGAGATCGATCCGTTTTGTTCCGCGCTGTTGGCGCACCACTATCCGCAGGTATCCAATCGTGGAGACTTCACCCGCATCGCGCCGGATCGAACGGCAATTGACGTTCTGGCCGGAGGAACTCCCTGCCAATCCTTCTCCGTCGCCGGAAGACGCGGCGGATTGGAGGATGCGCGTGGCAACCTGGCCATCGAGTTTTGCCGTCTTGCTGGCCGACTGCGGCCTCGCTGGATCGTATGGGAAAACGTCCCCGGTGTTCTGTCTTCAAGCTGCGGGCGGGACTTTGGCACCATCCTCGCGGCCCTGGCGGAACTCGGGTATGGTTGCGCCTGGCGAGTGCTGGACGCTCAGTTCTTCGGCGTGCCCCAGCGACGCCGTCGTGTCTTTGTTGTCGGACATCTTGGAGACTGGCGGCGTGCCGCAGCGGTACTTCTTGAGCGCGAGGGCCTGTGCCGGGATACTCCGGCGCGCCGCAAAGCGCCGGAAGATGTTGCCGGCAGTATTGGCGGCGGCATTGGCGAGTTCATGCCAGAGATAGCCTACGCGTTGAACTCCAAGGGCGCATCGGGGCGGCTGGACGCGCAATCGAACGAAACCTTCGTGACGCAAACGCAACCCACTGCCTTCTCCGCGAAGGACCACGGAGCCGACGCCGGCCCACTCGCACCGACGTTGCGCGCGATGCCGCACGACCGCAGCCATGCCAACGCAGGTGGACAGGTCGCCGTGTGTTTCGAGAGTCGCGTGGCGCGGAACGGGAGGGGTGGGCCATCTGAGCTTGTGCCACCGCTCAAGGCGCAATCCGGCGGTAGTGGCCGGGGCGATGGCGCTCCACTGCTCGCGATCAGCCGGACTCTGGCGGTCAGGCGACTGACCCCGCGCGAGTGCGAGCGCCTGCAGGGACTACCGGACGATTACACGTTGATCCCTTATCGCGGGAAGCCCGCCGCCGATGGTCCGCGGTACCGCGCGATTGGCAACAGCATGTGCGTTCAAGTGATGCGCTGGATCGGTGAACGAATTCAGATGGTGGACAGTATCCGTGGTTGAAGCCCGCATCACGCCCGCGATGGCGCGGCACATTGAGATATGGCCCACCGACCGGCTGATGCCGTACGCCAAAAATGCGCGCACGCACTCGCCAGAGCAGGTAGCGCAGATCGCGGCGTCCATCGTGGAGTTTGGATTTGTGAATCCGATCCTCGTCGATTCCACGGACGGGATCATTGCCGGCCACGGTCGCCTGCTGGCAGCTCGCAAGCTGGGTCTGGCGGAGGTTCCGGTGGTGGTGCTGGGCCACCTCAGCGAGATTCAACGGCGGGCCTACGTCATCGCCGATAACCAGCTTGCGCTCAACGCCGGATGGAACGATGAGATGCTCCGCGAGCAGATGTCGTCGCTCGTCGAGGATGGGTTCAACCTGTCACTGGTGGGGTTCTCCGACGACGAGCTCGCCTCGATACTGGCCGACGATGAACCCGAGTCTGCAGCCGCCGGTGTGGAAGAAGATGCGGTTCCCGAACCTCCCACGCAGCCGGTTACGATGCCCGGGGACGTGTGGTTGATCGGACGTCACCGTCTGATCTGTGGCGACTGCCGGGACACCGCCGTTGTCGAGAAGTTGATGGCACGTGCCCGTGCGAACGTGACGATCACGTCGCCGCCGTACGCCACGCAGCGCGAGTACGACCCCACCAGCGGGTTCAAGCCGATCCCGCCGGACGAG
>CAYVDZ010000054.1:0-14298 GCA_964450575.1 uncultured Opitutus sp. | reverse complement strand
CTCGATGCGAGGCCATGTCTCACGCCAAATTCAGCGTTCAGCGGACTGACCCCGTACAGCACCCCCCCTCCCATTCCACGGGTGAGTGCAAAGCGCAAAGTTTGACCCCTTTTTTCTGGCCCCGACACAGAAGTCTCAAAGTTAGCCCAAAGTCGCATTCCGATACAGCCGTATTGGAAGTACCCTCTGATAGCTGACGAAATCTTGATCGTCGGTGAATATCTCCAGACCGTGACGAATCGAGACTGCACCGATCAAGTAATCGGTCGACGAGCCTTGGATACCCTTAGCTCGGCAATGATTGTAGAACAGAGCGGCCTCCTCGTAGTCCTCAGTGCGTACCTCCAAATCTGGAAACATTCGTAACTTCTCACGCACAACCTCGTACTTCACGGTCTCTTTAATTCCGGAGAGTAACTCCTGACGAATTGGCCCGATGATTTCCACCGAACCGTCGAAGACTAATTTCTCCAGCTGCTGCCGATAAGGCGATACTACGCCTTCCGAGCGGCGAAGCGCTGCCGACCAAATCGGGGTATCCGGGAGAACTCTCATCGCTTTGCTCGCAGCTTCTTGTGATCGAAATCCGCAGCGAATTCAACAGAGCCAAACAACGTGGTTATCTCTCGCTGGCCCCTTCGACGCACAAACTCGCTTAGGGCCTCGTTCACCGTGTCCTTCTTCGTGCGAAAGCCCCCCAGCTTTTGCGCCTTTGCGAGTAGCCGGTCGTCAATTTGGAGATTCGTTGGCATGCTCTACACATCAAGCCACACATGCGGTGCGTCAAGCGGGTTGCGGTGTGATGGTGGGATCAACCGTTGCCGGGCCACTCCCTCGCAGATCCCGGCAAGAAAGTCCCCCGGGTCGGACCGCTCGTCGCTCGCTGGCGCAAAACACTTCGTGCTGCTGTGTCAGCGGGAAAAGTAAGCACTGAGCGGACCGAGCTTGTTGGATCGGCCGTGTCTTTTCCGGGAGATCCGTAATCAGCGGTTAAAAGATCTGAGGTTTGGACGATCTTGACCTGTTTTAAACGCGTTTCGCCATTCAAGGAATCGGGGTGGGCGGAGGGATCCCGGAACAGCCAGGAATGCCTGTATCACTTTTCGGCCTCGCAGGTGGGGAGTCGGGAAAACATTTGGTTATCTGCCCGGATCGATTCACGCTCCCCCATCTCCCATGCGTTTCGCACTCGTGCTCCTGATGATGGTGGCGGTTTCCAGTTCGGCTCTGGGCGTTGAAGGCGTGATCCTCCTTCACGGACTCGCGCGCACGGATCGTTCGATGGGAAAGATGGCGGCGGCGCTCGAGCGGGACGGCTATGTGGTCTTGAATGTGGATTATCCTTCGCGGACGGAGACCATTGAGGTGCTCGCCGAAACGACGATTCGTCGGGCGCTCGAGCGTCCAGAAATCAGCGCTGCCGACAAGATTCACTTCGTTACGCATTCCTTGGGCGGAATTCTCGTTCGCCACTATTTGAGTAACCGTTCGATCGAACGCCTCGGCCGGGTGGTGATGCTCGGTCCTCCCAATCAGGGGAGTGAAGTTGTGGACCGACTCGCGGACCTGACGGTCTTTGGGATGCTCAATGGACCCGCGGGGCAGCAACTCGGAACGGGACCAGATTCAGTCCCAAATCTCCTCGGGCCCGTCGATTTCGAGCTCGGCATCATTGCCGGCGATCGCTCCATCAATTGGATAAACAGCGCGATCATCCCCGGCCCCGATGATGGTAAAGTGTCCGTCGGACGGACCAAGGTGCCTGGAATGAAGGAGCATATTGTCATTCACGCCGGCCACCCCTTCTTGATGAGTAACGAGCAGGTGATGCGCGCGACGCTACGCTTTCTTCGCAGCGGCACGTTTCAGGAAGCGGCGCCGATAGGAGCGAATTAAATGAACCAAATGATCGAAGCAAAGGCCCCGGACCTCGCGGAATTGCGCGCCCGTGCAGCATTAGCTCCCCCAAGCCGATTCAACCGTCGCGTGTCCCTAACCAACACTTCCTGAAATGCAGCGTTGTTGCTTCGCGCAACCCGCACACGCTTCCTGGTTGTGAAACGTTTCCCCCGTTGCTTCGCCGCCCGCTTCACCGCGGCGGTTTTCCTCATCGCCGCGTTTATCTTGCCCGCGTCGCGGGCAAGCACCGCGCCGGTTGAAGGCGTCGGCGCGTGGAATCTCACGGAGCTCAAGCAGGCGCCGGGGATGCGTTGGGAGAATCAGTCCGGGGCCGTGCATTCGTTGCTGTATAGTGGCGAAGTCTATTCCGGCAACGCGACGGAGGTCTTTGCCTTTTATGCTTCGCCCGCGACGCTCGGCGAGGCAGCGCCCGGCACCCGGTTTCCGGGCGTGGTGCTGATCCACGGCGGCGGCGGAACCGCGTTTGCCGAATGGGTTTATCTGTGGGCAAAACGTGGATACGCCGCGATCGCCATGGATCTGGCGGGCAGCCGTCCCATCGACCCGCTCTACGATCCGGTGACGGGCGTTCCGGTGCCGAATCAAACCGCGAAAAAGGAGTCGCGCACCCGTTTGCCCAACGGTGGTCCGGATCAGGGCACTGTCGAGAAATTCGATTCGATCGGCGGCGATGTTTCCGACGACTGGCCTTACCACGCCGCGGCTAACGTGATCCGTGCGCACTCACTCCTCCGCTCTTTTCCCGAGGTGGATCCCGATCGCACCGCGGTCACAGGGATTAGCTGGGGCGGCTACACGACCTGTCTGGTCGCGTCCTTGGACGATCGTTTCAAGGCCGCGGTGCCGGTCTATGGCTGTGGTTTCCTGTTCGAAGGCGAGTCGGTGCAGAAACCTTCGATCGACCGGCTCGGCGATCGACGCGAGGCGTGGATCAACGCCTACGATCCGTCCAGTCTGCTGACGCGCTGCCGGGTGCCGATCCTCTTTGTCAACGGCACCAACGACATTCACTACCCGCTCGACAGTTATCAAAAGAGCATCGACGTCGTCCCGGGACGCAAACAAGTGCGCATTGAAGTGGCCATGCGCCATAGCCATCCCGCCGGTTGGGCGGCCGAAGAGATCGGCCGGTTTATCGATTCGTTTTGTCGCTCGGGTCCATCGCTGCCGGTTCCGGATGAACTGACTATAAACGCGGAAAACGTGCGACTCGTTTACAGCAGTGCAGTGGCCGTGACCTCGGCGACCCTCCATTATACAACGGACTCGGGTCTGCGTTCAAAACGAGCCTGGCAGAGCAGTCCGGCGCACGTCGGTGACGGCCTGATCACCGCACCAAGGCCGCCGGCGGCCGCCAATACCTGGTTTATTGCGCTCACCGATGCGCTGGGTGGGATGACAACGACGGCGGTGCAGTTTCAGCCCTGAGGAGGGCCGGCGTCCCGAATCCCCTCGGTCAAAACCGATCCTGCGCTTGCCTGCATCCGGTGGGTGGTTGATACATCTTATCTTCGGAGTCCTCATTCCGGCCTCGCTGCGCTCCTGACCCATTCGCTTTTCTTATGATTCGTGTGAACCGCTCTAAACTCTTCTCCTCGCTTGGCCTGCTCCTCGCGATGCCGGTCGCAATCTCTCTGGCCGATACCGTTCCCGCGGACCTCGAGCTGACGCGCTTTTCCGGTCCGGAAATCACCCCGTGCGTGGCCTGTCTCACCGTTTCTGCGCACGGCGAGGTTTACGCCGGAGTGGATCTCAACGGCTCGCTCGGCAAAGGGCCCGGGAAAGGCCGCATCGTGAAACTCGTGGACCATAACCGCGACGGCGTCGCCGACGCTCATACGGTTTTCGCCGACGTCGACAACCCGCGCGGACTGGTGGTGGTGGGCACGCGGGTCTATGTCCTGCATACTGCGTTTGGTCCCGACGGCCTCGCCACCGGGATGAATCTGGCCGTCCTCGATGATGCCAACGGTGATGGTGTGGCCGACGGCCCGTTGCAGGTTCTCGTGCGCAACATCTGCGCGGCCAAGGCGATCAACGACCGCGGGACCGATCACTCCACCAACGGCATCCGGTTTGGCATTGATGGCTGGATCTATATAGCGGTGGGCGATTTTGGGTTCCACGAGGCCACGGGCACCGATGGCAGGAAACTCACGCTGCTCGGTGGTGGCATCGCGCGGGTCCGGCCCGATGGCACGGAACTCGAAATGTATACAACGGGCACGCGCAACATCTACGATGTGGCGATCGATCCGTTCATGAACATTTTCACCCGCGGTAACACCAACGACGGCGGCGGTTGGAACGTGCGGTTTCTGCATCACGTGCAGTCCGGCGAGTACGGTTACCCGCGGCTCTTTAAAAACTTCACCAGTGAAATTATTCCTGCGCTCGAGGACGTCGGCGGCGGGTCCGGCGTCGGCGCGCTGTTTCTGTCGGAACCGTCCTGGCCGAAGCACTATAACAACCAGCCGCTGATGGCGGACTGGGGCCGCAAGGCGATCTACCTGCACCGTCTCGCTGTGGATGGCCCGAGTTTCACGCAGAAGGTCGAGGATTTCGCGCAGATCTCTCAGGTGACCGATCTCGACGTCGATCCGTCCGGGCAGATGTTTGTCGGCGCGTGGGACGGCGCGGGATACCGAGGTGACGCCGGCAAAGGCTATGTATCCCGCATCACGCCGAAGGGTTGGGTGCATCGTGATTTTCCCGAGCTCGGGAGTTTGAAGCTGCCGGCGCTGATCGAGTTGCTCGTCTCGGAGAGTGCGAGCACGCGGTTCTTTGCCCAGCATGAACTATTGGCGCGTACCGCTGAGGCTGCAGCGGCGAAATCGGCTCTCGTCGCGAAGATCCGCCAGACATCCCTCTCGCTCGAGGCGCGCGTGGCGGCCTTGTTTACCTTCGCGCAGATTGAGACCAATCCAGCGGCGCTGCTTCCGTTTGCCAGCGACAACGCGCTCCGCGAGTTCGCGCTCCGTGCCGCCACGGATCGGCTGCCGCGGTTGCAACGGGCCACGTTGCCGATCGAGCCGTTTGTGCAGGCGCTTCAGCGCGGCACGCCGCGGGAACGAGCCGTTGCAGCCGTGTCACTCGGACGCCTCGGAAATCCGCAGGCTGCGGCGGCCTTGCTCGCCGTGCCCTTCTCAAAACCGTCCGCTAACGACGCCGCGAGTTTCTCGGAGAAATTCACCATCAAGGGCAATCGCGATGCGCGCGTGACCCTCGCCGTCAAACCGGGCGAGGATGTTCGGATTCACTTGGTTTCGACCGACGATCCCGAGCGTCCAGTGCGCCTCGGGTTGGGCGATGCATTTTTCACGCTCGCGAATGGTAAGAAGGTCGCGTTGGACACGACGCTGCCCACCTCGGGGCGCGTTTCCATGGCGGCTCCCGTGCCGCCGGCACCGGCGCCCGCGCCCGCCGCTGAGAAGGCGAGCAAGACCGCGAAGCGTACCAAAGCCGGGCCGCCGGCTCCGACCCTGATCGCCAGCGGGCCGGCTCCCGCGGTCTACTCCGTGCCTGCCGATGCCGTGTCGTTTAGCGTGCGCGCCGCGACGGCCCCTGGCAGTGGACCGGAGGACTCGGTGGACTTTTTCGTTTCGGCAGGACGTCGCAGTGACGGTCCCGTCGTGTGGACCGCACCGAGGCATGCGACGCCGAATTCCGGAGTCGTTGTTCCGCATCTGGCGGCGCAGGCGTTGACCCGGTTGAGTGCGGTGGAGGCGAGCCTCGCCGCGATCGGAACCCCGTCCGAGGATCTGGCTCTGTGGGCGCTATCGGGTTTGCACGAAGAGGCGGCGGCGGACGGTCTGATCGCGCGGTTAAAAACGACGACAGCGCCGGCTCAACGCGCGAAACTGCTCACGACTCTCGCGCGGCTATATCAACAGGAAGCGCCGTACGATGCGACCTGGTGGTGGTCGACGAAACCGGATACGCGCGGGCCGTATTATAAGCCGGTGACGTGGTCCGCTTCGCCGCGGATCGCCGTGGTGCTCGAAGCTGAAACCGCGGTAAAGGCTTCCGAACATGCTGAGTTCCTCGCGCGCTTGAATGACTCGCACCGGCTGGGCTTGAAGAAACTCGGGACGCGGGAGGTGCAGGCGCCGACCGAGATCGCGCCGCAGGTGAATCTTGCGCAGATCGCGGCGCAGCAGGGAGCCGTCGGCACTACGGCGATCGAGGATGTGATTCTCTCCCTCGCTCAATTCCAGCCGAACCACGCCCGGGGCGAACAACTCCTCACCCAGCAGGGCTGTATTGCCTGTCACGCGGTGAGTCCGGGCGGTCCGTCGCTGGGGCCATATATGGGCCAGATCGGTTCCATTATGAACCCTGAGCAGATTGCCACGGCGATTCTGCGACCGAGTGATAGCATCTCCCAAGGCTTTCAAACGG
The DNA here is from genome assembly GCA_964450575.1 of uncultured Opitutus sp. Taxonomy (GTDB): domain Bacteria; phylum Verrucomicrobiota; class Verrucomicrobiia; order Opitutales; family Opitutaceae; genus ER46. Next base: position 7,977 of record CAYVDZ010000054.1, on the reverse strand, counting down.
TGATGCTCACGCTCAAGGATGGCGGTGTCCGCACCGGTTTCGCGACGGAGACGACGGTCGACAAGATTGTGCTCCGTGACATGGCCGGAGCGGTGACGACCGTGGCGACGGCGGACGTGAAAGAGGAGAAGCGCCTGCCAATGTCGATGATGCCCGACGGGCTGGCGAATGCGTTGTCGCTCGAGGACTTTGCCGCGATGGTGCACTATCTCGCGTCGCGGAAGTAAGCCGGGACTTTGAACGGGTGGAGCGTCGATCCCTTGGACAGGGATTGACGCTCATTTTTTATATAGCGCGATGGTCCTTCAGGGTCCATTGCGCGTGCGTGATGAGCCTTCCAGGGTCGAGCGAGCATGCGTGATACAGGCATTCCTGCCTGTAGTTTTGGAGACTGACTCCTTCGGAGGGACAGACAGGAATGTCTGTTTCACCTTCGGACTTAGGTGAATTGTGAACGGAGCGGCCTGATGACCTAACGGGGGACGGTTTATCGAAGGGCCGCGTTGCATGCTGGCACGTTCGGCCGTGTCTCGTTAATTCTCCGGTCGCAACTGGCGTGCAGCCTGCTGAAGGATTCCGCATTGACAAAACCGATCAATTATTCGCTATCTTCAATTAAAGTGACGAACCGAACAAAACTGCGGTCATCACGGGGGTATTCTGCGGCCACATTGCTGATTGCACTGGTCACAGGCAGCGTGGGCTTTGCCGCCGCGGAGGGTATTGCGCCAGCACGCGGGTTTCGTGCGGGAGCGGCAGTGGGAGATATCACACCGGATCTGGGTGCGATGATTATTGGGGGGTTTAGCCCCACTCCGGCGAAACATATTCGTGATTCATTACAGGTGCGCGCGCTGGTACTGGATGATGGTGGGCAACGACTCGCGATTGTTGTCTGCGATAATATTGGACTGCCGCGCGAAGTGTGTGACGAAGCCAAGCGGCTTACGCAGGAACTCACCGGGCTCGAGCCGTCGCGCGTCTTGATTGCTGCGACGCATACGCATTCTGCGGCCTCGGCAGGGACTGAGACATCGATGGGGCCCAATGGGGGACGTCCGCGCGGTACGGCGGGGGGCGACGGTGGCGCGACGGTTGACGCGGTGACCTTATATCAACGTTTCATTGCCCGGCGCGTCGCGGATACGATTCAACGGGCGATCAACCAACTGGAGCCGGCGCGAATCGGTTGGGGGAGCGGCTCTGAGTCCTCGCAGGTGTTTAATCGTCGGTGGCACATGAGCGACGAGGCCCTGCGCCGAAATCCTTTTGGCGGCACCGATACGGTGCGGATGAATCCGCCCGCCGGTTCGCCGGCCTTGGTTGAACCCGCCGGACCGATCGATCCAGAAATCCCGTTCATCTCCGTGCAAGCGGCCGGCAGTGGGCGTCCGATCGCGTTGTTCGCTGCTTATTCCCTCCACTATGTAGGCGGGGTTCCGTCGGGCGTGGTGTCGGCAGATTATTTCGGGGCGTTCTGCAACCGTATTGCTGGATTGTTGGGCGCGGACCGCGACCCCCGCGGCGCGCATCCGCCGTTCGTGGCGTTGCTCGCCAACGGCACCAGCGGAGACGTCAATAATGTCGATTTCCGGGCGAAACGCGCGGCGCAGCCGCACTTCGAACAGATCGAGCGGGTGGCGAACATCGTCGCGGCGGAAGTGTATCGGGCTTATCAAACGGTTACCTATAACGATTGGGTGCCGTTGGCGGTGCGTTATGAAGAGCTGACACTGAAGTCGCGACGGCCGACGCCGGAGATGATCACGCGTGCCCGCGCTTTGCTCGAGCGGCCGGCGGGCGGGCCTGGCTGGCATCCGTTGGAGCGGGCGTACGCCAATCGCGTTCTGCAACGAGCAGAGGCGCCGGAAACGGTCCAATTACCCTTGCAGGTGATGCGAATTGGCGAAGTGGCGGTGCTTGCGCTGCCGGTCGAAACGTTTGCCGAGATGGGGTTGGATCTGAAAGCCCGGGCGCCGTTTCCGAAGGCGTTCACGGTGTCGCTCGCCAATGGTTATCTCGGCTACATGCCGACCGTCGCGCAGCATCAACTCGGTGGATACGAGTCATGGGTGGGGACCAACCGCCTCGAAGTGCAGGCGGCGCCAAAGATCACTGAAGTACTCCTCCGCATGGCGGGTGAGCTGAAGCCGGATGCGGCTGTCGCGCCCGCGACGACGCGCTAATTTCGTTCAGTTCGCCTTTCTCCCATGAAACGTCCCACACCACAGCTTATCGTGCTTAGCTTCGCGCTCTGGCTCACCGCCGCGCCGATCGGACTCGCCCAGACTTCGTCTTCGTCGTCCACCATCCAAACCGGCGGAACCATTACCGGCCGCGTCCAGAACGTCGTCACTGGCAATTACCTCAACAAAGCGCGCATCTCGGTCAAGGGGACGAACCTCGTGGTTTATACCGACGAATCTGGCGTGTATCGGATTGTCGATGTACCCGCGGGGGCGAACACCCTTGAGGTGTTTTATACCGACCTGGACGTGCAGGAAGTGTCGGTGATGGTGAACTCGCGCGGAACGGTGGAGCGAAACTTCGATTTGACGAGCAAGGCCCGCTACGGAGAAGCGAGTGGCGTGGTGAAGCTCGACAGCTTTCGCGTGACATCCGACAAGGAGACCGACGGTAAAGCCATCGCGATCAACGAGCAGCGATTTGCGCCCAATATCAAAAACGTCATGGCGACCGACTCGTTTGGCGACGTGTTAGGCAGCAATGTCGGCGAATTTTTAAAATTTATGCCCGGTCTCACGGCTGAGTATAGTGAGGTGGAGATTGTAGGTATCTCGGTGCGGGGCATTGGAGGCGACAAGACATCTTTCACCTTCGACGGTGCGCCGATCGTTTCGGCGAACGCAGCGCCCTCGCGCACGTTCAATATGAACACCCTGGCGTTGAACAATATTTCACGCATCGAGGTAACCAAGGTGCCGACGCCTTCGACGCCCGCCGATTCGCTCGCGGGGTCGATAAATATGGTGAGCAAGAGCGCATTCGAGCGGAGCCGGGCGCAGTTCAATTACGGAGTCAATCTCATGGCCAACAGCGAGAATGTGACCTTCAAAAAGACGCCGCATTCGAACGGCGATCATGACACGCGAAAGATCAGTCCCGGTTTCGATTTCGATTACTCGATGCCGGTTAACAAAAATTTCGGCTTCGTGGTTACTGGATTTCAGAGCGACAAATATAATGAGTAACACCTGGCGACGACGCTCTTCAACACCGCCGGCACAGGCACGGGAGCGTCGATCAGCCGGCCCTATCTGCAGCAGTTCACCTTGCAGGATGGCCCACGCAGCCAGCGCCGGACGACCTTCAGCGCCAAAGCCGACTGGCGCGTGACACCGAACTCGGTGCTGTCGTTGGGAATCCAGTCGAATCGTTACACCACTTATATCGGAACCCAGAGTTGGGCCTTCAACGCGGGCACTGTGGCCACAGCGTCCGTGACGGGTGGAGTGCCCTTCAGTTACGATGAAAGCTTCACCCGAGGAGCAACGGGTCGCGGCGCTGTGACCCTGAATGGCAGCGCGCAGACATTTAAAGGCAACACCGACACCGCTAATCTAAATTATCGTTTCGACAACGGCTCCTGGAAAGTCGACGCCGGTGTCAATCGCACGGCATCGGAACGTTCGCGGCCGAATCCGGGACATTTTTCCGGTCTGAGTTCCACGATTAGTTCGGCCCGGGTTTCTCTCCTGGATCTGGCGATTGATCGGCCGGGCGTGATCGAGGTTTTTGATAACGCCGGCCTGCCCGTTGATTACTATAATCCGGCCAACTACCGGCTAGCCACCGCCAGCGAGGCGCCTTACAACAGCCGCTCCAGCTTCAAATCGGCAAATCTCAACGTTCGTCGGCGTTTCAATATTCTCCCGTTTCCGACCTCCTTGCAGGTTGGCGGCTATCAGAGCATCATGGACGTAGATGCGCGTCAGCAGAGCTATTCGTGGACGTATAACGGCCCGGACGGCGTGGGGACGACGCCCGATTCGCCGGTCCCGTTTCTCATGCAGTCGTATCGGAATCAGGATTCCCATTACGGTTTCAAAAACGTTCCTTGGACGTCGGTTAACCGCGCATATACGGCGTGGAAAGAGAACCCGAATCTGTTCACACAAACGCCAGCCCAAGTGGTCGCGCAGGAGACGTATCGGATCACAAACTCCGAGTATATTGAAGAAACCGTCTCTGCGCTCTATATTCAAGGTGAAGCGCGGTTGTTCAAGAACCGGCTGAGTGTTCTGACCGGGGTGCGTTTTGAGAAAACGGACGATGAAGGTCAGGGCGCGCGGGTCGATCCTGCGGCTGTGTGGGTCCGCAACCTGGATGGGACGTTTGCCCGCAATTCCGCGGGAGCGCGGATCCGTCGGTCTGAAGCGGGCGCTGTTGGCTCCATGGAAGAGTTGCGTTTGACCCGCACCGAACGCGGCTACGAGGCGAGTCGGAGCTATGATGGTACTTACCCGAGTTTGCATCTCACCTTTAATGCCCGCGAGAATCTGCTGGTGCGCGCGGCCTATGCCAAAACCTACGGCCGGCCCAATCTTCTCGATATTATCCCGAACGCCACGTTCTCGGAGAACGATCTCAACGAAGACGATCTCAATAATCCGGCGATCGTTCGTGGTAACATCACTATCCGCAATACGGCGCTGCGGCCTTGGACGGCTGACAACTACGATCTTTCGGTTGAATACTACTCGCAGCAAGGAGGTGTCCTGAGTGGTGGTGTTTTTTTGAAAGAGATCGATGATTTCTTCGGGAACGACGTTCGCATTGGCACCCCGGAGGTGCTGCAAGAACTTGGCTTGGATCCTCGTTATCTCGGCTGGAATCTCGTGACGAAATTCAATTCCGGGGCGGCCCGAATTACGGGGGCAGAGGTCAATCTGCGCCATTCGCTCCGGGAGCTCGGCAAGTGGGGCAGCTTCTTCACCGTCTTTGGAAACGGCACCAAGTTGAAGCTCGAAGGTGACCGCCAGGCGGACTTCACCAGCTTTATTCCCCAAAGCGGCAGCTGGGGCGTGTCCTTTAATCGGAAGCGGCTTTCGTTTACTGCGAAGTGGAATTACCGGGGACGGGACAAACGCACCGCGTTGCCTGCCTTTGGACCAGATGCGTTTGTATATTATGCATCGCGGACAACCCTCGACTTGAGCGCCGGCTACCAGTTCTCGCGGCGGTTCTCCATCGCGGCGAGTGTGGGCAATGTGCTGAACGTGCCGCAAACGCTGCAGCGGTTCGGGTCCTCAACTCCTGAATACGCGATCCAGAACCGCACCTCGGAGTTCGGCGTGCCGTTTGCGATCGGGCTCAAAGGCTCGTTTTGACGATGCCTTCGAAGTGATACAGACATTCCTGTCTGTACTGTATGCATGGCACAGACAAGAATGTCTGTGTCACTTCATCCGGCGGGGCCCGGACTCAGAGGTCGCCCCGTTGAAATACCAGCTTCCCGGCGAGGTACGTGCGCAGGACTTGCGTGGCTCCGATCTTGTCTTCCGGGCACGTCAGCAGGTCGGTATCGAGAATCGCGAGATCGGCAAATTTGCCGGTCTCCAGCGTGCCGGTCAGGTGTTCGTTGAAAAGGAGGTAGGCGTTATTGCTCGTATAAAAGCGCAGTGCTTGTTCCCGGGTTAGCGCCTCTTCGGGATGCAGAGGTTCCGGATGCCACTTCGAGCGGCGCGTAACGGCGGTTTGAATACCGAGGAACGGATTGTAGGGATTGATACTCCGCATGGATCCGACTTTCTGCATGTGGTCGGAGCCGCCGCCGGCGATTCCGCCGGCCGCGAAGATCGTGCGGAGTGGTTGGAAATAACGGAGGCGATCATAGCCGAATTGCTTCACGAGGGTATGGGTATCGAGATAGAGCCAGGCCGGCTGGATATCCATTACTACGCCGAGACGGGCAGCCTGCTCGACGGCTTCCCGGCTCATGAAGTTCGAGTGGGTGAGGGAGCTCCGGGTTTGCCGCACCGGCAGGCCTTCGCGAGCGAGTTCTTCATACACATCAAGCAGCAGGTGCACCGCGCCGTCGCCTACGGAGTGGGCGGTGAATTGGAGGCCGCTCTCGATCGTTGTTCGCACCATCGGAAGCAGGCGTTCGCGCGGGACAAACAACTGGCCGCGATACTCGGGATCGGTGATCGAATAGACGGCACTCACGCCCCACGGCTTGCGCATATAGGCGCTGCCCGTGAGCATGCCGCCGTCGAGGAAGGTCTTGATGCCGATGATGCGAAGCAAGGGATCGGGGGCGCGGAGCGGATGCTGGCCGATGGCACGAATCTGTTGTTGAATGGCCTCCATCGGGCCGAGAGTTTGCACGCCGTGCGACGCCGCGACGCGGACGGTGAATTTTCCTTCGTCACGCAGCCGCTGGTAGCGCTTGAGATCGGGTTCGCTGGCAGACCGGTCGGAGATGCTCGTGATGCCGACGGAATTATAGTCATTAAAGAGCGCGAGCAGGCGTTGTTCGCGTTCGGCTTCGGTCGGCGCGCGGTCGTTGGTCTTGGATTTGAAGTAGTTCGAAAACACGCGCAGCACGCCGGTCGGTTCCCCGTGCTCGTCGACTTCGATTTTGCCGGGAACGCCTTCGGGTATCTTGAAGTTTCGGTCGATGTTATTGCGCTGTAAGGCCAAGGTGTTCACCGAAGCGTCCGGGCCGGTGCGAAAAACAACCGCGTGTTTCGGGGCCACGCGATCGAGTTCCGCGCGGGTGGGATAACGTTGTTCGCGGAGCCGCGTGATAAAGACCTGCTGCAATACAATCCACTCGCCCTCCGGGACCACGGTGGCGCGAGCAGCAAAGTAGTCGAGGACATCCTGAATCGTATCCATCTGGGGCAAGGGATGCGCGAACTCTGTCATGCTCGCGCCGGGAGCATGCGTGTGTGAATCCATCAAGCCCGGGATCACCGTGCGCCCCTTGAGATCGATCACCTCGGTTTGCGGCGTTCGCAGTTTCAGGATGTCGGCATTACGGCCGACCGCCTGCACCTTGCCGTCCGTCACGGCAATGGCCTCATGGATCGAAAAGGTGGCGTCAACCGTAACGACCTTACCGCGGTGCAGAATCAAATCAGCGGCGGCGGCTTGGACTGTCAAAAGTGCGCTGGCTAGGATAGCGGCGTGAAAGGGGCGGATCATGCGGAGTGGAGTAGGGTGGGGCTTGAGCGCTGGGGGGGAGGAGGCGCACGACAAATGGCCGGAGCGATCGATTCTGTCGAGCCGTCGGCTGGGGAAGAAAAGCAAAGGCGGGGGAGTGATTCCGCGGTCCTCCGCGCTACTCCTGTGCCCTGCGTTTCGTTGAAGCGAGGGTGCGCCGGGGCGGTCGCGATCTACAGTGGAGGAATGCGATTTTCCAAGCGCCGTCGTGTCGCCTACTTGAGCGGGTGCAGTTCGATGAGGCGGAAGAACAATTCCGCGGCTTCGGATTGGAACAGGAGTCGGCCCCATGTGAAGCCGCCATCGCGGCCTTCCATGACCTTCACCCCGTTAAGGAAATAAGTAACGTTTCCACCCTCGCAGGTCGCTTCGATGCGATTCCATTGTCCCACGGGTTTTTCCACATCGCGGGGGCCGCGGAAGTCGAGGGTGTCGCGCCAGGAGATATCGCGATACTGCCAGTCGATACGACCGCGGGTGAACTCTTTTAGGGTCCCGGCGGGGTCCCAGTTTTTCCCGTTGGCCGCGACTTTGGCGGAGAGCTTGGGCGCGATCAGCGTGTCAGACCCGCGATCATAGCCGTTGACGAGAATGATATCACCGGTGCCGCCTTCAATGATCTGGTACTCGACGGAGCGGAGCCACGGGGACTTGAAATCCTTGGCCGCGTTGCCGTCCTCACCCTGGCTATGGAGCAGGATGCCGGAGTCGCGTGTTTTGTTCGCGCGCGGGGCCCAGGTGAGCAAGCCCCAGCGGAACTCCACGATGAGCTGGTAGTTGGTATAG
>CAYVDZ010000053.1:0-14337 GCA_964450575.1 uncultured Opitutus sp. | reverse complement strand
CGGCGCCGGCGCCGCGCCAAGTCATCTGAATATTGTCCTGAGGGGAGTAGTTGGTCGAGGTGCCGCCGGACAGCGTGAAACCGAAGCTCTTGCTCACCGGAGCAACATAGGAGAAATCAAAGCCAGGATCCACGTTACGCGTCTTGCTCGGTTTGGGGCCGGGGACCTTATGGAAGTCGCGGGCATTGTCCCGCATCATGATATAGGCACTCGCATTGAACACGGGTTTCGATCGTTCAAATGAGCTCCGGGGCACCATATTGACCGACCCGGCCAGCGCCGAACCTTGTGATTCTGGAGTTGGAGAATACGATACTTCGATTCGTGACAGATTGTTAATCGAGATCATGTCCGACTGGACCGCACGGGTCGTGCTCCCTCCGGTGGAGGCGGTGGCCACACTGAAGCCGTCCACCGTCACGGGAACAAAAGCGGAGGGGACGCCATTCAATGAGATGTCTCGAGCGTTACCGCCGGTATAGTTAATGCTGACACCGGGGAGGAACTTGAGGAACTCGGCCGCATTGCCTTCCGCGACGTTGCCGAACTCCTCGGTTGAAACCACGTTTTTGATATTGGACGCGAAGCGTTGTTCATTGATCGCGAGGGCGGCCGCATCCATCTCCCGAGACGTTTCGACGCGAAACTCATCGAGTTTCACCACCGCTCCGCCCGGACCTGTGTCCGTGACGCCGAGGGTGACGTCGTTGCGCACGGTCTGACGGGCGGCCACGGTGACGGCGGTGGTTTGCGCCGGGAGGCCGGTGAAGAAGGTCGTCACGCTCGCGGGGCCAACTGGCACGTTCGTCAACCGATAGTTACCATCTGAATCGGTGAAGGTTTCGAGCGAGGTGCCGGCCGCCGTCACGCGGGCGTTGGCCAGATATTCTCCGCTTCGGTTATTCAGGACGCGGCCTTCAATGGTGCCAACGCCGGTAGCTTGGGCGAAGCTGAGGGGGGCCGCGCCAAACAGGCTGGCGGCAATTAGGACCAAACGGGTCCAGGTTAGAATCAAGGTATCAGTGTTCATCATGCGGAATTAGGTCTCGACATCTGGGGTAAGTAACAGCGAAGGCCCTCAGTCCGGGAGGGGGGACTGGGGGCCCAGGCGAACCAAGGGACGATTCGCGAGGGTCAAGGAGACCGCAGTACTGGCTGATGTCCAGTCCACAAACGCCGGCGATGAACCTAGGACGCTCGATTTCAAATCCCAGATTTCCGATGCATGATCTCGCTTAGCGGGCTCGATTTGTCGCAGACGACAAGGCCCGGAGCGGCGCCACGCAGCGCCGGGCCAGCGGGCTCAGGGCAATGGCCGCACCCAGATGTTGCGCATCCGGATCGGGGGATCGTTCTTGTGATCTTGAAAGCGGAACGGCGCTTTCTCCGGGAAGGTGCCATTATAGCTGGTGGTCTTCTTGTGCATGGTCGGTCCCATGATTTCCGTGTTGTTTTGCACGAGAATACCGTTGACGAAGGTGGTGATCCGGGCCGGTGCTACGACTTTGCCGTCCTTCAGCTTGGGCGCGGTGAAAATGATGTCGTAGGTCTGCCATTCGCCCGCTTTGCGCACGGCGTTCACCATCGGAGGAGTCTGGCCGTAGACCGCGCCGACCATGCCGTCTGCATAGGTGGGATTGTTATCGGTGTCGAGAATCTGGCTCTCATAACGATCCATGAAAAAGACACCCCCGTTGCCTTTCTTTTGCGACTTGCCCAACTGGCCTGACGCGGCGCTCTTCCACTCGAGATGGAGCTGGCAGCTGGCAAATTCCAGCTTTGTCCAGCAATCCCCACCATTCACGAGCAACTCGCCATTCTCGATTTTCCACGGGGACGGGTATCGATTGGGGTCATCTTTCTTGCGGGAGTAAAATTGTGAGGTGTCCTTCCCGTCGAAGAGGATGATCGCGTCCGCCGGCGCATCGCCGAGCTTGGTGCCAGGTCGCACGACCGTTGGGGCCGGACGCTTGATGTCATGCACCCGCCATTCGGTGCCGGGTATAAAGGGCGTATCCGAGTAGCCGGTTGGGTAAGGATCTTCAGCACCAAAAGCAGTGGCGGCGGTGAGGAACGCGGAGAGGGTAAGGATTGGGATCTTCATGGGGGAGATCAGCACGACGGGAGCGGGTGGTTTTGGCAAGAACGGGGAAGGGTGAATCCGTAAGTTCGTTTGTCGGGATCGCGCGGACTGGGCCGCCGCATCACAGAAAACGCTGGTTGGGTGCACGCGTTTCAAATCGGCCAGTGCAGCGGTAGGAGGCTGGTAGCGATCAATCCCACACCCGGCGGGGCGCGTCGGAGAGGTAATCGGCGGGGATGTCCCAGGCGACGCCCTCTTCCATGATTTCGCGGTGGAGCTTGAGGAGGCGTTGTTTTAGTTGCTCGAGGCGGTCGGGATGTTCTGACGAAAGATCCCTCGTCTGCCCCGGATCCTGTCTGAGATTATACAGCTCGAATTGATTCGGTTTCGCGGTGCGCATATAGGGCATGTCCTCCCGCAATAATTGATGCGCCTTGGGTCGGTCCGCATCGTCGGTGCGGGCGACCAGAGCCCAGTCGCCTTCCCGGATCGCGAGCGACGGAGTGAGCCGGTAGAAATTCCAATAAAGCGGCGTGTCGCGCCGAAACGTAGCCGGTTGGCCCAGCCAAAGTGGCAGCAGGCTGACGCCGTCGATGACTCGGTCGCGCGGTAGCTCGATGCCTGCCAGCGCGCAGAAGGTGGGGAAAAAATCGATTCCGCTCACCGGCACGTCACAGTGGCTTCCCGCGGCAACGCGACCAGGCCAGCGGATGATTCCGGGCACGCGATGGCCGCCCTCCCAGACGTTGGATTTCAGCCCGCGCAACTCACCGCGGGACGAGGCACTCACCGGGCCATTATCGGAGGTGAACCAAATTACGGTGTCGTCGGCCAATCCCCCTTGATCAAGCTGCGCGAGCAGGCGTCCGACCGCACGGTCCACGTTCTCGACATTGGCGAGATAGGTGGCTTCCCGCGGGGAAATACCCGGATAACGATCCTGATACGCCGCCACCAATTCCGGTGGAGAAGCGATGGGTGTATGGGGTTCGTGAAACCAGAGACAGGCGAGGAAGGGGGCGGCCTTTTTCCCGGACGCTCCGATTCCCTCTAACCACGCCAGAGCTTCGTCTACCACGATCTGACACGAGTAGCCTTCGATCTTTCCCACGGGTTTGCCGTTACGCACGAAATTCACGGGATCGCGATGGCTTGGAGCCGCATTATTGCTGGTGGCGAGGGAGTAGTCGAAACCTTGTTCGAGGGGTCCCGGCTGGGTTTTATTATCGAGATCGGAAACGTGCCATTTCCCGAAATGCCCCGTGCGGTAACCCGCGCCGCGGGCGAGTTCCGCCACTGTGATTTCCTCGGCCCGCAGGTGCATGGGATGATTCTCCGGCAGGTAACTATAAATCCCGACCCGCGTCGGATTCCTCCCGGTGAGAATCCCCGCGCGCGATGGAGAACAATTTGGAGCGGCGGCATGACAATCCGAAAAGCGCATGCCCTCGGTGCCTAGCCGGTCGAAGGTGGGTGTCTGCATGCGTCCGCCGAAGCCTCCGGTATCGGTCCAGCCCGCGTCGTCGAGGAGCAGGAGAATTACGTTGGGTTTCCGGGCCGAAGCCTCAGTCGCGAGCAATCCAGTCCAGGGCCCGAGCAACAGAACGGCGACAAGTGCGAAGGGAAAATTCACGTGATCGTTTTCGTCCGGTACTCTTTCGGTGGCAATCCGGTGTTCGCATTGAGCAGAGCGATCCTCTGCTCCTTTGCAAGATTCCCGCTGCCGGCGGGAGCAATTGGTTCATGGATTAAACGATAAGTTGAAACCGGGTGGATTGATCGACAATGCGTCGCCGCGGATGGAACATGGCGCTTCGGGCGAGTTTCAAGTCGTTGTCACTTGCGAGAAAGACTAGGCTGGCAATGATTACGGAGGGCGCTGTAGAAAGCACGTTCCGCCGTTGCGGTGTGCTTCGGTGTTTACCCTTATCCCTGATTTTTCCATGCCGACCTCGTTCCTGCTCCGTCTCACTGCCCTGGCTTTGTCCGCATCGTGGGCGTCTTTTCTCGTCGCTCAACCTGCGGCGGTACGTGCCACCGATTCGCTGGCTCCGCCCTTGCCGGCCGAGCCCGTGAAACTCACTCCGTTTGTCGTCGAGGAATCCGAGGACCGTGGTTATGCGGCCACCTCGACGCTGGCCGGGACTCGACTCCGGACCGATCTACGCGACGTAGGTGCGGCCATTTCGGTCGTCACCAGTCAGTTCATGATTGATACGGCGTCGACCAACGCCCGCGACCTTCTGATTTATACCACCAATACGGAAGTCGGTGGTTTTGAAGGAAACTTCTCGGGCGTCGACACCGGCAACCGGTTCTCCAGCGCCGAGTCCACGTTGCAAAGTCCGCAAAATTCAACCCGGGTGCGCGGTCTCGCCGGCGCGGACCTCACGCGGGACTTTTTCCTGACGAATATTCCCATGGATTCGTATAATACCGAGCGCCTCGACATCTCGCGTGGAGCCAACTCGATCCTCTTTGGCCTCGGTAGCCCGGCTGGCATCATTAATAACCAGCTCAAGGCCGTGAATCTCGCCAAGAACTCGTATACGTTTCAGCAGACGGTCAGCCGTTTCGACTCCCATCGTGAAGTTCTCGATTTCAATCAGGTGATCGCCAAGCGCAGACTCGGCGTGCGGGTGGTCGCGCTCAACAAAGCGGAGAACTATCAGCAAAAGCCGGCCTTCGAGGATGACCGCCGGATTTTCACCGCGCTCAAATGGGAGCCCCGCTGGCTCAAGACCGGCCTCACTCAATTTCAGGTGAGCTACGAGGACGGAAATACCGTGTCGAACCGGCCCCGTCCCACGCCGCCGCAGGATGGCCTTTCGGCTTGGTATAACGTCCTCAATAAAGTTGCCATTGACCCGACCGTGCCCGCTTCCGTGACGAGCAATCCCTTTTTGTTCGCTCACCTCGGCGCGCCCGGCCGCTGGTTCGGTCAGGTTGGCGCGGTCTTTACCGATCCGAACTCGGCGGTACAGGGCGGCAATGGCGTCCCTCCCTTCATGATCAGCCGCGGGGGCGTGCCGTTTACTTCCTGGTATGCCGTTGGCGCCTATGGGGCGCAGAGCAGCAATCCCAACTTCTTTCTCAACCGGCAATTTGCACCTGAAGGCCAGGCCTTCACTGGCCTCTGGCGCTATCAGGAGCTGCGTGATCCGTCGGTTTTTGATTTCTATAATACGCTGCTCGATGGACCCAACAAGCGCGAGAACTCCGACTTTCGCGCGCTCAACGCGACCTTCCGCCAGACGTTCCTGCGCGATTTGGTCGGCTTCGAACTCGCGTATGATCGGCAGACCTACGACCGGAATAACTTCGGGGTTTTCGGTTTTGATGCGTACACTATTTTTGTCGATATCAACAATAAGCTGGTCGACGGCGCGAACAATCCCAATTTCGGCCGGCCCTACGTGGCGTCGGATTCAATCGGCAATAATTACGTCACCGCCACGCGGGAAGCCAGGCGTGCCACGGCCTACGCCACGCTCGACCTTCGCCGCCAGAACGGGCTTCTCCGGCATCTCGGTCGTCATATCTTCACTGGCACGTACACGGATCAGAGTAACGATAACTTCAGTCGCAGCATCAACGGCTACTCCTACGGTCTCGATCTGAATGCCTACGCGAACAATGCGGCCGCAACCACCTATCCGTCGTATGCCGCCATTCACTATCTTGGTTCCTCCATCGCCAATCTGAATTCTCCGGCGGGAGCGAATATCTCGGGAATCACCGCTCTGCATGTTCCGCAGGCTGAGGGGACGGCGTTGGTCTTCGATGCTCGGATCAATCAGATGGTGCGCGTCCCGGTCTCCACGATCTCGGCCAGCGATCGCGACATCAGCAAACTCTACTCGGGCGCGTCCAAAAATTCGAACCGCACCAAGAGCACGTCCGCAGTGTGGCAGAGTTACCTATTCTCCGACAAGCTCGTCGGTCTCGTTGGCTGGCGGGAAGATGAATTTGTCCTTCGCGATGCCGGCCCGGCGCGGCGCGCGTCGGGCACGGGCGAAACCGACCCGTATAATCCCGCGTGGGTTCTGCCGGCTAACCCCACCATTTATGCGAGGGACTCGACGCTTAGCTGGAGCGGTGTGCTCCACGCGCCCGATTTGGTGAAACGTTGGTTGCCCCGCGGAACCGATTTAAGTCTTTCCTATAATAAAGCGCAGAACTTCCGTCCTTCCTCGACCATTGCTGATGTCTATGGCCGGCCTTTCAGCCCGCCGTCCGGCAGGACCAAGGACATCGGGGTCACGCTGTCGGCGTTCGATAAAAAACTTACGCTGCGGGTCAACCGCTACCGCACCTCGCAAGCGAACGATAGCGCTACCTTCTATAATACTTTCTGGCCTGGCAATGATGTCGTGCGCGCGATGAACGGCATGCGGCAAGCGAATGTTAACGAAGTTGTCATCAACAAGTGGTTTGGTTTCGGTCCGAGTGATCCGCGTTACCTCCCATTGCGCGCGAGCCTGACGAATCCAGCCCAGGCCAACATTCTCAACCCGGCGCTCACGCCGGCCGAGACGACCTTCCGTAATGAGTGGTTCCGGCAGCGCACAGCCGCTGAGTGGCTGCGGCCGGTCGATCCGTTGCTGGCTTCGAGTTGGGGTTTCACTCAGGCGAGCAACGGCGGTAATTGGAGCTCCACCCGTCCGCCAAATGTCGGTAACGTGGCAGACACGGTTTCCGAAGGTTGGGAATTTGAGGGAACCTATAATCCGGCGAGCAACTGGCGCATTACGTTCAATGCCGCCATGCAGGAAGCGCGTAAGACCAATGTTGGGGCTGACTTCGCCGAGTTCATCGCGGCGAATCTTCCCCTGTGGAAAGACGGCAATGGCAGTCTCGCGACCAATATTCGCGCGATGGAGGGATTCGAGGACATCACCTATTTCGGCTCATTCGGTTCGTCTCAGCTGGGAAATCTTGCGATCAACAACATGTATGTGCCGTACCTCAATGCCCTCGCAGCTGACGGCTCGCCCGTCCAGGAACTGCGGCGCTGGCGCTTCAACATCGTCAACAATTATGATTTTCGGTCCGGCCGGCTCAAAGGCTTCGGGATTGGTGGCGCCGCTCGTTGGCAGGATCGCGTCGCGATTGGTTTCCCGGCGAAGCAGAATGCCGCGGGTGCCTGGGTCTATGATGTGACGAAGCCCTACTACGGCAGCGCTCAGATGAACTATGATGCGTGGCTGCGGTACGGCCGGCGCATCATGAAAGATCGTCTCCGCTGGAGTATTCAACTCAACGTCCGGGACATCTTTGGGAGTGACGAACTGATCGCGGTTACGGCTCAGCCGAACGGCCAGGTGGCCAGCGCGCGCATCCCTCAGCCGGACAAGTGGACGATCTCCAATACGTTTGAGTTCTGAGTCGCGAAACATGACGGTGCGACCGATCCTCTGGCTCGGTCTCGCTCGAATCTTATCCCATCGCGAGGCGAAGCAGGAATCGAACTGACAGCGCGAGGTCTGCTCGAGTCTATTAGGCTGCTCAGGCGGGTATTTCCTGTTCGCGGCTTGCGCTTCGGTCACCCCGTGGCACAACTCATTTTGCCCCGCGTTCGTTTTCGCCTTCGCCGAGTTGGTTGGGTGGGGGCGATTCAACCTCATGCGGAACCTGTTCTTATAGCATCGCTCCAATCACTATCCCTTCGTCTCATGAATCTACCCACCGTTTTGTTTTATGCGGCCATCGGTGCCGCTTCCCTCTCCCACGCGGCTGAGGTTCCCTCCAACGCATGGCAGATCAAGACGGCGGTGCTGGCTGCTCCCATCGCCGAACGCGAAGGCGCGACGGTTCTGGGTTTTGACGCCAGTGGTGCAGTGGTGATGTTGCGTAAAGGGTCCAACAACTTCATCTGTCTAGCCGACAATCCCAAGCAGAAGGGATTCAGCGTGGCGTGTTACCACAAGGATTTGGAACCGTTCATGGCTCGCGGTCGCGCCTTGACGGCCGAGGGTAAGAATGCGGCCGAGGTTTTCAAAATTCGCGAAGATGAAGTGAAATCCGGGAAGCTGCCCCTGCCGGACAAGAGCCTCTTGAACGTGGCAACCGGAACGGTCGATGAAGCCACGGGTGAGGTGACGGATTTGTATACGCGGTATGTTATCTATATTCCCTTCGCCACGCCTGAATCGACTGGCATTCCGCTGACGCCGGTCGCGGATGGAGCGCCGTGGATCATGAATCCGGGCACGCATCGCGCGCACATCATGATCAATCCCCCGAAGTCGGCCGCGGCGGCAAAGGGCACGCCCGCGAGCGACGAGCATAAGAATCACAAGTAGTTCAGTGGTGTTCTGATTGTGCTTTTACACCGCGACCGCCCCTGGTTGCGGATCAACCAACCTGCGCAGCTTAAGGGGTCGGATAGATCGAGGCCCGGCAAGGTTCGAATTTTACACGTTTGTTATCACGTGCTGCGGGAGAGTGCCCGAGTACATTCCAAGTGCTTGATAGTCCGCAGTTGGTTGGCGGTGCACTCCAGGCAAGTGAGCGCCGGCTCGATCCGGACCCCTGGCGGGTTGCATCGCCGGCCGTTGCTGGAGTGCACTTTCGCTCGGCGGGCGACTTCTCTTCTGTTTGCGTCCGCCGAACCCATGTTCGGTCCGCTGTTCAGATCTTACGCTGCCTTCGTCGCTCGCATCGACGGCGTCTACGGAAGCCGCTCGTACTTCGTGCGGTTAAAAGCGCGACTGCTCGCCGCGTTCACCGTGCTGCTGGTGATCTGGGTGCCCCTGAACGTTCTGAAAATGATCTGGGTGCAGCCGCCCGAGATTCCTCGGCGACTCCTGATCAATGCTTTCATCATGGCAGGTGCGCTCGTTGCGCTGCATCAAGTGCGCCGGGGGCGACTTGAACGAGCGGGCGATGGCTTGGCCTTGGCGTTAATCATCCCGACCCATGTCGTCCTCCTCCTGGCACCGAGCTTCCGCGAACCCTTGAGCGTGGCCATTCAGATGTTCGCATTCGATTTGGTGTTCCTGCTGCTCACCCTCGTTTTCGCCTCACGGCGGGTTTCCGTTCTGGTTTTGGGCATCGTGGTCGCCACGCAGGGGTGGTTTCATTTCCACGTTCTGAATTACGATCCCATCGCGGGATCACTGGGGTTTTCGGCGGATACACTCCTGCGCGATGGGTTATTCGCTGTTGGCTTTGTTTTTGTCCTCGGCGTCACGCTCACGCAGATGATTCTGGCCTCTCAAGCACGCAGTGAGGAGGCGCTGCGGGAAACTCAGGCAGTGAACGCCAATCTCGAGCGCCTCGTTTCTGAACGGACCCGCGAACTGGAAAGCGCTTCCTTACGCGCCCAGGAATCGTCGCGCGCCAAGAGTGAGTTCCTGGCGAACATGAGTCATGAAATCCGGACCCCGCTCAACGGAATCATTGGCTCGTCGGATCTGCTCCGCACCCGGACGGATTTGTCGCCCGCTGCGGCGGAGCACGTGCGGATCATTGCCGACTCGGGGGATTTGTTGTTGAAGCTGCTGAGCGACATCCTCGATTTCTCCAAAATTGAAGCAGGGCAACTCTCCCTTGAACAGCGCTCCATCCAACTCCGCGCGTTGGTTTCCGACACCGTCGCGCTGCTGGAGCAGTCCGCTGCATCCGCCGATGTTGCGCTGCGGTTTGACGTCGCGCCGGAGCTCTCGGGCCATGTGGCCGGCGATCCCTACCGTATCCGGCAGGTTTTATTAAACCTCGCGGCTAACGCGGTGAAGTTTACGCCCGCGGGTGGTCGGGTTGATGTCACGGTCCGTTCACTGGCTCCGGCCGCCAATCCGGTACCCGTGACGTTCGAGGTGACTGATACGGGCATCGGCATGGATCCCGACACTCAACGTCGCGTCTTCGAGCGCTTTAGTCAGGCGGACTCGTCGACGACCCGGCGTTTCGGTGGCACCGGTCTTGGCTTGGCCATCAGTTCGCACCTGGTTCGACTGATGGGCGGCCGCCTTGAAGTGGAGAGCGTCGAAGGGCGGGGCTCACGGTTCTTTTTCACCCTCGATCTGCCGGTTGCCACTCCGCCCGAGGCGCAAACCCCGACGATTGGCTCGTTGGACCCCCTCGGTTTAAACGTGCTGATGGTGGAGGATAACCCGGTGAACCGCAGCTTGCTCGGAGCGCAACTGACCCAGCTCGGTTGCCGCTATACCATGGCGCATGACGGAGCCCAAGCTCTGGCGGCCCTGGCGTCCGCGCCCGTGCCGGATGTGATTTTGATGGATTGCCACATGCCAAATCTGGATGGCTGGGAAGCGACGCGCCGTTTGCGGCGTTGGGCGGGAGATGCCGACCCGATCCGGCGTCAAGTGGCAGCGAGTCCCATCGTGGCCCTGACGGCGGCGGCCCTCCCGGAAGAGCGGCAACGGTGTCTGGATGCGGGTATGAACGAGTTTCTTTCCAAACCCGTGAAGCTTGCCGAGCTCCGGGGCGTGCTCGCGGCGTTTGTTCCGACCGCCCGGATCACAACGGGTTAGTCACGTGGCGGAGGCGGCCGGTTGATCGCTCAACGGCCAGCGCTTGCTCCGGTGATCGGTGTCGGCTTACCGTGAATATACGACGAACCACTTGTCTTGATACAGCAGGTGTTCCTCGGAGGGTTTGAACCCGATGGCCGCCATCCAGGCCTTCGCTTGGTCGCGGGTGACCTGGAGGGACGGGTCGTTTTTATGGGGACCGAGTTCGGGATGAAAATCGATCACCGCGATGCGTCCCGATGGTTGGAGATAGGTGGCGAGATTTTTGAGGTATTCGGTGCGATTTTCAATATGGTGCAGCACGTCGAAGATGAAGGCTACATCGACATCACGCGCGGGCAGTTTAGGGTCGGTAAACGAACCCAGCACAGCCGTGACGTGGGTCGCCTTTTGTTCGCGGGCCTTTTGCGCTATATGGTCGACCAGGCCTTGATCTATATCAATCGCGTAGACCTTTCCGGAAGCCGAGACCGCGTTCGCCAGGGGCATGGTAAACGCCCCGGAACCCGCGCCGACATCCGCCACCACGGCACCCGGCTTGAGCTTCAACGCGGAGACGACGTCGTCCACCTTGAGCTTCGCCATCCGGTTGGCCGAATCCAGCGTCTGCAACCACTGTTCCGTCGGCCGGGCGCCCAACTGCGCCCACGTCGAATTCGCCCCGAGCAACGCCGCGGCCATGATGCAGGCCAGCCGAATGCGGGCTGAAAAACGGCTTCGTGGGGCCGCAACAGACACCGGCGCGTTGGACGAAGGAAGGCGGGGAATGAGGAATCGGGGCATGGAAGAGTAAGCGTCATCCAGCCATGAGCGGCCGGGGTGGATAGCTAGGTGCGAGAATGAATCCCACTTCAATCGGCGCTGCAATCTGAGTCGGAAATATTGGCAGGGGTGAAACGACGATCTGAATCTCATGCTCTGCACCAAATCGAGTTTGCAGTGGGAGAGTCGATCCGCAGAACGTCCTTAGTGCAAGTGCCTGGTGATTCCAACGATGTTCCTGGCGGTGCTCCTTCGAGGCCGGAGGCGGACTTGACCCGGCTGTTTAATCTCTCACTGAACCTGCTGTGCGTAGCGGGTTTCGACGGCTATCTCCGGCGGGTGAACCCGTCGTGGACTCGCGTATTGGGTTGGACGGAAGCGGAGCTCCTCTCGCGCCCGGTGGCGGATTTCATGCATCCGGACGACCGCGAGCTCACCCTTCAGGCGCGAGCGGGCCTCGCCGGCGGCGAGTAGGTGCGCATCTGTGTGACGGATGAGGGTGCCGGAATCTCGCCCGAGGCGATGCCCAAAGTATTCGATCCGTATTTCTCCACCAAGCAGCGCGGCTCGCAGAAAGGGATGGGCTTGGGTCTGACGATTTGTCGTGTCGTCATCCGCCGGCACGGCGGCTCGCTCGCGATCGAATCACGTCCGCTGGAAGGTACCACGGTGACTTGCCTGTTGCCGGCGGCGCGACGGGCGAAGGAAGTGATTGTATAATCCCGCGAGCGGCGCGACGGGTGTGCTGTATACGTGAGCGGCCCAGTGTTCCAAGTGATCGAGTCGCCCCGCCCCGGGATGGCGCCGCGAGCTAGGTGACTGCTGCTCCACCCATTAAGGCCAGAACAATTAGAACCAGAAAAACCACGAGAAAGATGTAGAAGAGGATCTTAGCGATCCCTGCGGCTGCGCCCGCGATACCGCCGAATCCTAACGCTCCCGCGATGAGAGCGATAACCGCAAAAATGATGGCCCAAGTAAGCATGAATAAGTCCTCCGTTTGTATATATTTCCGAATACCGAGTCCGGCGATTATGGAGTAATCCCGTGGTGAGCGCTATCGGGTTTCGGCCGAATCTGCATGCAGGAGCTTTCCCGCTTCGACAGCGCGGGGACGACCCGCGTGCAAGTGGGGGATCAAACCACTCGGCGTTGCATGAACCGGGAACGGTCCGTTCCAGACTTGGAGCCGGCGTGGCCGGAAATCGTAATCCCGTCCGGCTTGGGTTTAAGATCGAGCTTTGAACGCCGCACGAGTGCGATCCTCACTCGGCATGCCGCCACGCCGGTTGCGTGGCTGCCCTCAAAGGTACGGCTCTTTTCTTGGGGGCCGCCGATGGCGCGCGCCGCCGTTATGTCGAAAGCGCCCGGGATCGGTTCGACGAAGTGTATGACACCGCGGCTCGTGAGATCTTGCTTCGGGAGCTGCAGGGAGACGAGGCCAATGCCGCGTTGCAGGCGGCTCGAACACTGGAGCTCCCCGGCGCAGCGGCGGAGCCGCCGCTCGCGGTGATTCAGGCGCGCCATGATCTGGCGCGCAGTCGGAAAAAAGCCGGTGCTGGAGCGTTACATGGCGTTTTCGCTGAGTGCGTTACTCGAGGCCATGGGGGTGGGGCTCACCCACTCGAATCTCTATTCGGGGTTTGTAATAAGGCTGCCAGGGTCTTCACGCTTGGCCCCCCGGACGTGGAGCCCCCGTGGCGGGAGCGATGGTGGAAGGTGTTCGCATTTCCAAGTAGCGCGCAGCTCGCTGCGCAGGCGGCCAGGTGCGAAGATTCACTTTCGCGCTCGAATCGCGGGCAGGCTGACCGTATTCCCCCTCCTCCTTAGCATTGGCTTCCTGCCGTCTTCCTACCCATGCCCGCATTTGCCCTGACGATTTTCACCGGAGCATTCCTCCTGTTTCAAGTGCAGCCGTTGATCGGCAAGTACATTCTGCCGTGGTTTGGCGGCAGCCCGGGAGTGTGGACGACCTGCATGCTCTTTTTTCAAATGCTGCTGCTCGGTGGCTATGCGTACGCGCACGCGACGAGCCGCTATCTAAAGCCGCGCACGCAGGCGGTCGTGCATGTCATCCTGCTGATCGCGGCCCTGACGACGCTGCCCATCACTCCGAGTGACAGCTGGAAACCGGAAGGCGCCGGCGATCCCACGTGGCACATCCTGAGGCTGCTCGCCGTGAGCCTGGGGCTGCCGTATCTGGTGCTCGCGGCGACGGGCCCGCTGATGCAGGAATGGTTTCGCCGCACCACGCCGGGGGTCTCGCCTTACCGGCTCTATGCGCTCTCGAATGTCGGGTCACTGCTTGCGCTGGTGAGTTATCCTTTTTACTTCGAAACGAATTTCACCCGGCAGGCGCAGGCCAGCATCTGGGCATGGGGGCTGGGAGCTTACGTGCTCTTTTGCGCATACTGTGCGTATCGGGTTTGGAGGACGCCGGCGGCCGACGCGGTGACGGAACGGGCAACCGACCGGGCGGCGCCGCGACCGACCCTGGTCCACCGGGTGCTCTGGATCTGTTTGCCGGCGTCGGCTTCGATTCTGCTGCTCGCGGTCACGAATAAGATGTGTCAGGACGTGGCGGTCATTCCGTTCCTCTGGGTGCTGCCGCTGGCGCTGTATCTTCTTTCCTTTATCATCAGCTTCGACAGCCCTCGTTGGTATTCGCGTTTCTATTACACGATCGCCCTCGCGGCGGCCATGGTGGCGGTGAGCGTGGCGCTGTTTCAGGGCGCGGACATGCCGATTGTCCAGCAAGTCGTGATCTATTCCACCACTCTGTTCGTGGGCTGTATGGTCTGTCACGGCGAACTTTATCAACTGAGGCCGCACCCGGCTCACCTGACCTTCTATTATCTCATGATCTCGGCGGGGGGGGCGGTGGGCGGATTGTTTGTGGCGCTGGTGGCGCCCTATATATTCAACAACTTCTACGAAGTGCATCTGAGTCTCGTGCTGACGGTATTGTTGCTCGTGGTGATTTCGCTGTTCGGC
>CAYVDZ010000052.1:0-14391 GCA_964450575.1 uncultured Opitutus sp. | reverse complement strand
CCGACAAACAGCCCGCCAAAATCAACCGGAGAGCGCGCGGCCTCCTCGGCGTTCGCCCGGAAATCGCGCAGGTGCAGCTGATTCATTCCGGGCCGCAACGCGCGCAGGATCGTGTCCGCCAGCTCCGCTTCGCGTTCGCGTGGATACGGAATGCGCAACGCGGTGTAACTTCCCCAGCGGGTCGACCAGATTTCCCGCCCGGCCTCGATCGAAAGAAATGCCTTCGGAGCCCCCCGATAGTTCTCCCAATACCGATCGTCCTGACCGCGGATCCGACTCAGATCGAGCGGCAGACCCGGATCCCAATCACCGGGGCTGTCCACGTCGCTGATCCCAGGAAAGTCGGGCATCCACGCACGGTCGGCCGCCAACCCCGCCAAGGGCACCACGGACTGCACGCGAAACGTCGCACTCTGTTCGACCAAGGCCCCACCGGCACCGGTTTGGAAATACTTTAAAGTGACCTCGTCCCCCACCCGCGCCGCCAAGTCGTCCGCCAACCAGTCGTTGAGCACGATGTCCCTCGCACCGAGATTCGCCGGCAAAAACGGCGCCGCCACCGCGGTGGTGGCGGTGGCGATGGAGTACGGCGTGGCTTTGTCGCCGACCCGGAATTCATTCACGAGATACGACAACACCGGCTGCGCGGCGGGAAGGGCGGTCGTAATCGCATTGGCCAACTCCGGATCGAGGAAAACCCGGTTCGAGGTCACCGCAAAGGCCGCCGCGATCTCGTTCCACTTCAGCGCCAGTCCGTAGTCCGGCAGACGTACCGTGTTTTCAACTACGCGGTTCAAATCGGCCGGGAATTTCGCCGCGTCAATCAGCAGCACATTGGCCCGGCCCGTCTGCTCGAGGCTCTCCTGCAGCATTGAGATCGGCAGGAAGACGGAGGGCGAAGGAACCTGAGTGGTGTCGAGACTGAACCGCCCGAACGAGGGATCATCCACCACCGCCGCGACCGTACCACGGATCGCCTGCAGCGTGCTTTCCGCCCCGGCCACGGGCGCATTGCCTGCAACGATTCCCGGCTTCTGCAGCCGGACGATGAGCGTATCGCCGATCTTGATACCCAGCCGCCGCGCCAGGGTGGCATTGACCGCCACGGCGGACTTGGCCGCATCGAGCGCGACGGTCGCCGGTGTCGGCGCGAACTCCCAGAAGGCTCCGGTGACTCCGATCAGCTGCACCTGATTCACCACGCTCTGGCCCGAAGCGGGCGCCGCCGTACCGCGAGCCAGGAGGACGGGGACAACGCGCACCTGGGCGGCGGCCGCCAGATCCGCGGCGAGTTCCTCGCGGAAAAATCGATCCCCGCCTACCAGCAAATGAGTGGCCTGACCGGTTCGATTCGCACCGATTTGCTGAAGAGATTTCTTCACCGAGTCGCCCGCAAACAGCGCTCCCAGCAAGACCGTCGCACCCAACACCGCTCCCGCCAGCACGCCTAAATAGGCGAAGCGATAATGAAGCAGACTGCGGAGAATAAAGCGGGCGGCCGTCATCGGTGTTGTCGCTGCGAGCGCGGCCTCAGCTCACCAGTCGCCCGCCTTCGAGCCGGTACGTCTTCTGCATCCGACGCGCGAGCCCGGGATTGTGCGTCACCACCACCAGCGCCACGTGCGCCGCCTCATTCGTCCGCAGGAGCAGATCGGCAATGCGTTCCCCCGTGGACGGGTCGAGCGAGCCTGTCGGTTCGTCGGCGAGAATAATCTTCGGCTGGTTGATCAACGAGCGGGCAATCGCCACCCGCAACTGCTCGCCTCCAGAAAGCTGATACGGCCGGTGTTCCATGCGGTCGCGCAAACCCACCTGCTCGAGCAGGGACTGCGCGCGGGCCCGGGTCGTGGCGACCTCCTCATCCCAGCCGCCCGCCAGGCGCGGAACGAGAATGTTCTCCAGGACCGAGCACTGGGGCAGCAGGTGATGCAGCTGAAAAATAAATCCGATCGAGCGGTTGCGAAAACGAGCCGCGGCCCCCGGCTCAAGGTCCCCGAGTGCGACGCCGTCGATCGTGATGGATCCGGCGCTAGGTTGATCGAGCGCGCCCAGCAGATTGAGGAGGGTCGTCTTGCCACTGCCCGACGGCCCGACAATCGCCACCGTCTCCGCCGCTGCCACGGACAGATCGAGATCCCGCAGAACCGTGACGGGACCGGCCGGGCTTTCATAGGATTTCGAAACGCGGGAGACCTCGATCATGGTAGGATGCTTAAGCGCAAAGGACGGCACAGAGGGAAACAACGCAAGCAGGCTCGTTCAGGTTGGTACCTTCCACCGGCGTGCTTTCATTTCAAATACAGGAAGCGTTCCGGCGGGAACTCGTTCCACCCCCAGGCGCATCTGGAACGTGGCGCGCAAGTGCTTGGCCAGTTCACTGGTGGGATCGCGGTCGTCGTTCGCTTCGAAGCGAACGGTCACTTCGGGCAAGGTCGAACGCTTGTCGATCTCGACCTGATAATCCCGTACGCCGGCGACCGACCGCACCGCAGGGCCGACCGCCCAAAAGCCTAAAAACGGACCGAAGGAAAACGCGAAAAACGCCGCATCCCCGCGCAACGCTCCGGCTTGCTGCCACCCGCATTTCCAGTTGTCCAACACCCACTGCCAGCTCTCCGGATTGTCCAACCAGATCAGCGGTCGCCCTCCCGTTCCACTGGTCTGATGATAGCGCGTGTAACTCTTCAACGGATACGTCAGGTTCGAGCCGTAGGGCGGGTTTTCCAGTTGATCCCGCACCAGTGCATCCTTCGTGGTGAAGGGCGTGCGCGCACAAAACTCCACGAGGGAACCGAAGCCCGCACGCCCGCCGGCCTCCGCGAGTTTGGGCTGGTAAAATCGATTCGTGGGCGCGATCGCGGCGATCAGGCCGTTGAACGCCGCCAGCTGCTGGGTCTCAGCCGGAGTCATTCAGGTGAGCGTTGAGGATTGAAGCTGCGCCCAACCAAACCGCGAAACACTCCCCCGACTCCGCTCGTTGAAGGGTCCGAACCCAGCTGAGTCGGCCCATGAGCATCAATGCCGGGCCGGCGTCACGGTCGCCGAAATTGCGGCGGCTTTGGGCGCGGGCGCAGGACGGTAGAGACTTACAATACAGCCCCCGCCTGCCGCCATCACAATTCCGAGATAGAACTGCCACGGCACCCCGGCGAGGCCCCCTTTCGGTGGATGCATCCACGTGGCGATGACTGCATTCACGATCGGTGCTCCGGCGAACACAATCGACATGACCACCTGGGGCGTGCCCTTGGCGCCGAACGCCAACAGAATTCCGAATGCTCCAATCGCACCCAGCGCACCGGCGAAGAGCGAAATCCAGATGCCCCGGCTGGGGAAGGTCCAATTGGAACCCTGCAACTTGAGTAGAACCAATGGCGCGAGGACCGCGAAGATAAAGTACGCGATGCCCACAAACAAAAAGGCCTTATAGCGGCCGTTAACCGCGTCCTTCATCGCCATCTGCCCGCTGTGCAGGAAGACGCCGTAAAGGCCCCAGGTAAAAACGGTCAGGAGAACGTAGAATAGCCACTGCATAGTATTGGTGTGATATGAAATCGATAACCGGAAGTCGCAAGGGTTTGCGCTCAGGGCGTGCGAATTGCCGGCGGTTTGCCTTGGAGTTGCTCCGAGACTGGCCCGACGAACGATTCGAAACACTGCCTGAGCCCTTCCGGAATCGGTGACTTCCGAATCGCGTGCGTCCCGGTGTCGAGCTGCACATGAATGATCGAGCACGAACCCGTCGCGACGAGGGAGCGCGTGGGTTCGTCCGCGACGAACAACCAAAACGAGTAACGCAGGCTGCTCGTCCGGAGTTCCTCAATCCGCAGACAGATTTCCAGCGTCTGCTCAAATCGCGCCGGCGTCAGATATTTGCAGGAAACCTCGAGTCGCGGCCAACCTTCGTGTTCGGTGCCAGTCGCGGTGTGCACACGGTATCCGAGCGACCGGAAAAACGCGTGCTCCGCCGACTCCACAAAGCGAAAGAAATTCGCGAAATGCATCATGCCGGCGAGGTCAGTGTCGGCGAACTCAACCAGGCGGCGGTGACTGAAATGAAAGTGGTCGGGAATCTCCATGTGGTCAGTCAATCAGTTCGTCGGAAACGCCGCCCGCGCTGCATTCGAGGCGCGAGTCAGCGAATTCGTCAGCTGGCAGAACTGCACGCACATGGTCGCGGCGCTAAAGTGTTTTTCAACGCCCAATCGTCCCGCCGCGCTGAACTTCGCCCGCTGCGCCGGATCCGCCAGCAACTGCTGCCAGGCGAGAGCGAGTGCCTTGGCATCGCGGGGCGGCACACACACCCCGCCGCCCGCGGCGCCCACAATCTCAGGAAACGCCGAGGCATCCGGCTGCACCACGGGAACTCCGCACGCCATCGCCTCAATCACATAGAGGCCGAACGCTTCCGGATACACCGCGGGAACCGAAAAAATCGTCAACCCCCGGAGGAAGGCGATTTTCTGGTCCCGCGTAAGATTCGGCGCCCACTCGACCCGCCCCTCCAGGCCCGCCGCAGACAGACGCTGCTTCAGTTGCGCGATCAGGGGCTCATCGCCCGCGGTCGCGGCTCCCGCGATCTTGAGAAGGGTGACGGTATCCTCCAGCTCCCGGGCCAGCACGATGAAGGCATCGACGAGGAGCTCGACGCCCTTTTCCCGGATCATCCGCGCAAAGTATCCGATCGTTGGATGCGCGGGTGGCTCCGTCGCCACACTATAGCCATCGAGCGTCATCCCGTTATACATGACCTCCACCGACGCGGGATTCAGCCGCAGCCGCTCGCGCATGAGCGCGGCATAGTAGTGACTCGGCGCAATCGTCAGGTCGGAGAACGCCAGTCCTTGCTCGAGGGTGCTCCAGCATTGCGAACGGTAGGGCTCCGGCAGGCCGTCGAGAAATGAATCCTCCCCTTGAAAAAAGGTGACAATAGGCACGCGCAAGCGCCGCTTCAGTTCCGAGGCGAAGCCGGCGAGCAGCGCATTGGACAAACACACGAGGTCCGGTTTCTCCTCCTCCAGCCATTCCAGCAACTTGTCCCACTCCTTGCGAAACGGGCTCGTCTCCACGTTGAGCATCTCGAGCGCCATCTTCCCGTGTTCCCGCGCCGAGGTCATGTGACTGTGCCGGGCCGCCCATCGCAGCAGACTCGGACGGTTCAAGAGGCGATCGAAAAACGCTGGAGTCTTCCGGAAGATCGATAGTTTTTGCTGCAGGAAGATGTTGATTCCACCGAAGAAAATCGGGGCCTTTTCCAAACCCGGAAGCACGTTCTCGTCCAGCATCAGCGGGAGGTACATCGGAGCGATGGTCACATCGTGACCCGCGCGCAGAAGTTCACGCGCCAGCGCATTGTCGCGCATGCACGCGCCGCAATAATAACTACCGGTTCCAGCAGTAAGAAAGATGATCTTCACGGGCAAACGAGTCACTCTCGCCCGACAACGGGGAGTCTTTGGAGATGAAGTAGTTCCCGGCCAGAGTGGATGTATTAACAGGAGTGGCGGGGAAGGGAGTGACGTTGTTCAAGAAAGGGGTATTGCGATGGGCGGGGTCACTCGCTGCTGGACGTTTCGATTAACGATTGGATGCAGCCTGGCCGCGAATTGAAAAAACCGTGCCCTTGTCGCCACCGACTACGATCTGCTGCTCGCCAAAGGCAGGTGATGCGATCAGCGGTTCACCGACATCGAGTTGCCAAACCTCGGTACCGGCTTCGAGACTCGCTGCATAAAGTCGGCCATCGCTGGAACCAAATAACACGCCGTCGTTAAAGACGATCGGAGAACCTTCGATGCGTCCGCCGGTGCGGAATTTCCAGACGTTCTCGCCCGTCTTGCGATCGATTGCATGCAGATGCTTGTCGCGCGAGCCGATCAGCACGAGACGATCATTGACCGCCGGCGAACTGAAAAACGGCAATGCGCGATCCTCGTAAACCCAAGCCACGGTCCCGGCCTCGACATCGAACGCCACCGTCTGATTCGCATAGTTCCCACAGAAGGCCATCGTGCCAAAAGTCCCAATCGAGGCCGGGATATACGCTTCCGTTGGGATGCGATGGACCAGCGAGCCATCCTTCAGGTTAATAACGTGAAGTTGCGAGTCGCAGCCGCCGAACACGATGTAGCGTCCATCCACCACGGCCGGGGCGCCGTTGATGTAGTCCTCCGTCTGATACGACCAGACGACCGTCCCATCCGCACCCTTCAACACGCGGGTCGTGCCATCGTAGCCATTCAACACGACCCAATCCTCACCGCCGTCCGGGCTCTTGATCAGCGTCGCGCCGGAACTGATTTTCTCATCGGTGGAAAAGCGCCAGACTTCCACTCCGGTCTCCGCCTTGAGCGCATAAAGTGAGCCATCGTTGGAAGAGAGGAAAACCATCGTGGCCGTCACCGCCGGGGCGGCCGTGATGGCGTCCTTCGTCTCGAATTTCCATTTCTCCTGTCCGGCGTCGGCGGACAAACAATAAAGCGTCCCCTTATTGGTGCCGACGTAAACCCGGCCATTGAAGATCGCCGCTTCCGCGGAAATCGACGCATCCGCCTTGAACGTCCAGGCAATCGCCGGATTAAGCGGGAGAGTGGTCGCCGCACTGCCACTCAGCGCCGGGCCGCCGCGCGTCATGGGCCAGGAAATCGGGGGGGCGACTTTCGCCTCTGGCTTTGCAGCCGATTCCGGCGCAACGGCTCGCTCCCCACATCCGGCGAGAAAGAACGCGACTACGCTCAAAGTAACCAAAAAATGGTTACGACCGGACCCATCCCAAAGTGGGGTCGCTCCTGGTGTACCCGACAGAGCAGCGGGAACACGGCCGGTTCGCCACAGCTCACACGATCGCATCGGCTTGGAGCGCATGCCGGTACAGTGCGACGTAATCGTCGACCTGCAAAGACCGCGGGTTGAATTTCCCCGTCCACTGTTTGGCCGCGTCCGCGGCCAGCTCCACCAGATCGGTGGCGGCGCCATTGACCCTAGGAAGGGAGCTCCGCGAAACCACCTCCGTCACCCACTCGATCAACGTCAAGGAGCTGACGCCAGCCTCCCGCAAAATCGCCGAGTAACGCTCGTAAATCACCTTCACCCCGGGCTCAACCGCGTTGTAACGCATGACGTGAGGAAGCATCAACGCGACGGCATGACCGTGAACCAAATTGTGCCGGGCCGTCAGGGGATTTGCCGTCGCATGCGCCGCCCCGAGCATGCTGTTCTCGATCGCAAGGCCGGCGAGCGCGGCACCCACTTGCATCCGGCCGCGATCCTCGATGGTCGCCCGGCCTGCAATGACCGCGCCGATCGCGCCCGAAAGGTGCCGGAACGCTCCTTCCGAATAAACGGAGGAAACAGCATTCCGCCGGGTGCAAACCGCGGACTCCAGCGCGTGCGCCAACGCGTCCAAGCCGGTCAACACCGCCACCGCCTTCGGCTGCGTCGCGGTCAGTTCCGGATCCAGAATCGCGATCCGGGCACACGCTTTGGGATCGCCGCAGGCCATCTTCTCGTGCGTGTCATCGCGACTCACGAGTGCATAGGACTGGCATTCGCTGCCGGTCCCCGCCGTCGTCGGAATGGCGATGAACGGCAGCATCGGTTTCACTGCTTTGCCATAGCCGTGATAATCGCGCATCGCCCCCCCGTTGGTGAGCAGGAAATTGCAGGCCTTCGCCGTGTCCATGCTGCTGCCTCCGCCTAGCGCCACGATGCAGTCGAAGTGTAGCCCGCGCGCCGCGTCGCGACACGCCGCCGCGTCGGACTCAGTCGGGTTCCCATGGGAATGATCATAGATCGTGACGGTGATGTCCGCGGCTTCGAGCAGCCGCTTCACCGTATCCAAATGTCCCGCACGCGCGAGGCCGCTGTCGCTGACCAAAAATACCGAGGAGCCGCCGAGTCCACGCACGCCCGCCGGCAATTCCGACAGCGAGTCAGGTCCAAAAATGATCTTGGGCGAGGGCTTGGAAACGAAAGGCTCGATCATTCGAAGGCGCGCAGGGTTAACACTGATTTCGTTCCGCCAAATCGCGGCAGAGGAACCTCCGCTGTACCCGGTCTTCGGCCTGAGCGAAGCCGAAGATTCCAAAAAAATCGCAGGCGGGGAAAATCCGGATCAAGATCAGCATCGTCAGATTTTCCCGGAGCGCGAATCAGGCGTGAGCGGTTTCCAAGGTCACAAGATCACCCTGCAGCGCCCGGCGGCGGTAGAGGAACTCGAACATGTTACCCTCGTGGGGCTGCTCCCATTGGACGCGGTTGGTTGGATACGGTCCGATATTCAGCCGCTCGATGTTCGTGCTGGTCATCAGTTCGCTCGTCCACTCGCGATCGTGGGTGAAGGCTGAGACGACCAGGCTCTCCCCGATCGTATCAATCATGCGTTCCTGTGGCACCTGGAGAATGCTCGCGAACGGGAACATGAATTCGGTATTCGCGAGCGGGTGTTCAAGATCGTCGCACGCCACGAGCGTGGGCTGCAGAAAGGTTTGACCGTGAAGTTCGACCAGCCGCGGGCCCTTGCGGTAACGCGCGGTGATGTCCTCGGCCCCTGGCTGCTTCAAGAGTTCGTCGATGCGTTCGTTGATGCCACGCGCCATTGCCGGATTGGCAAAACCGCAGAGTAACGCGCGCTCATCATCGCGCGGAAGCGGTCCGATCTCCGCCAGCTTGCGAGCAAGCGCATCGGCCAGTTCATCGCGGTGCCGCCCAACCAGAACCGAGGATGCGTTGACGCAACTCCGGCCACCGTTGGAGGCAATCGAGTTCAAAATGACATCGAGATGCTTGGACCAATCATCGGCAAAATCATCGCCAATGAGCACCTTGCTGCGACCGGAGCCGTGCACCTGGATGTGCCGGTAGGGCGCGTACTTCTTGAGGGTGGAATCGTTGCCGAACGCAATCGCCCGGCCGGTGCCGAAGAGCAGCGTGTCGCCGCCATCGTGGGTCGTCGGATAAAAGCCAAACGCTTCGCGCGGGAATCCGGCGGCAATCAGCGCCTGGATGATGCGAAAGGGGGTGAGTGGATCTTCGCGACCGGGCTTCAGGATCACCGGAATCTTCATCACCGGTGCGGGCAACCAAAGCGAATTCACGCCCGGCGAATTGCTCGGCAGGAGCACGCCCAAGCTGTCGGTTTGCGGGAAGAAATTCACGTCCAGGCCGTCCTGCTGAATCCAACCGCGGTCAAACAACTCCAGTGGCATTCCCCGCGTGAGACCTGCAATAATGGCGCGGATGTTAGCCATCGCGGCATGCACCTTGGCCATGTTGGAACGACCCAGGCTGTAGGGCATGCC
Source organism: uncultured Opitutus sp. (assembly GCA_964450575.1). GTDB lineage: Bacteria > Verrucomicrobiota > Verrucomicrobiia > Opitutales > Opitutaceae > ER46. The sequence continues at coordinate 5,092 of CAYVDZ010000052.1, read as the reverse complement.
CGTGAGTTGGGATAGCGCCGCGACGTACTCTTCCGGGCTCTGCAATTCCTCGCCCATGCCCCACGGCAGATCGCCCTTGAGGAAAAGCTCAGCTGCCTTCTCGCAGGCGTCCGCCAGGGTCGCACACGGAATCGCCTGCAGGCTATCGACGGCCCGCGAAATTCCCTGCAGATCGCGCCGAATCAGGCCGGAATTGGCAACGCTGACTTGGACGCCACGGCCTTTGAGGGCGAGATTGATCGTATCCAGACTTTGGTACGTTTGTCCCAAACGGAGGACGGGAATGTGAATGGAATCGTTCATGGCGAATGTGGTAGTGGCAACTCTGCGGCAGTCAGTGGCTCCCGCGAATCACGCGAATTGACGCGAATGAAAACGGGAACTGCATAATCGCAAAGTCATCGTGCAGGATTCTTCGGTTCTAACGTGAATTTACGGCAGTTCGCTTGTTTCGCGGTCGGAACGTCTGAGTTCAGGGATTAATAAACGCCTTCGATGATCGTTTTCGTCGAGGACTGGAACGGGCGCACATCGCCCACTCCATCCCAGGCAAACTCAGCGCACGGCCCGCGGCGGATCGCTTCGTCGCGCTCCATGAAGCGAGGCATAAAAAACTCCTTGGTCATCGTCGTGAGCTCCACGCGACCATATTCACCGTAGGGAACGAGTTCGTCGGGTTTATCGGGATTCACGACACGCAAGACCGCGCGCGGCTGGGGCGCGTAATACGTCAAACTGTAGTTGTCCTCCGGCTTGAGTGTCCGGCTGATCGCGAGCCCCATGAGCGTGTTGCCGTAGGTGGGCGCGAAGTTGACCTTGTCCTCCAGCACCTCCTCGACGACGAAACGGACGTACTGCGGTGTCATCGTGGTGCCACCGGCAAAGACGCCTTTGAGGCCGGCCTTCACGAGCGACATGCGCTCGGCGAGATTTTCCAACAAACGCGGCGTCGTGAACATGCACTGAATGTTGCGGTGACGAAGGATCGTGGCCGCTTGATCGATCACATGCTCCTGGTATTTCCGGGCCATCGCAATTTCGCCCATGCCGATCAGCCGCTTTACCCAGCGCGGATCAAGATCCACGAAGTAACAGGAACCGCCGCGATAATTCGCGAGATGCTCGATGGCGAGGCGGAGGCGGCGTGGCCCCGTTGGGCCCACCATCAGCCAGTTCGAGCCCATCGGAAAGAAATCCGGGCCGTAGTGATCACTGAACTCCTCGTAATCGACTTTGTAATCATCCCAACCCACGCGCTGCTTCGGCATGCCGGTGGTCCCGCCGGTTTCGAAAACATTATAGGGGCGACCGGCAAACGCCTTGGGCACGAAGCGCTCGGGCTGTTCCTTCCGCAGCACTTCGTCATCAAAATAGTCGAACCGCGCCATGTCCTCATAGCTCTTGATTTCCTTGATGGGGTCCCAACCGGAGGTCTCGGCCCATTTGAGCCAATAATCGCAGCCGGTGGCGGGCGAGAAATGCCAGGCCACCATTTCGCGCGTCCAGGCATCGAGAGCGGATTTGGCTGATTGAGCAGTGTGTAAAGGACGAGTATTCATGCCGTTTTTGGAGGGAAAAATTTTGCGAGGGTTTCGTCGGAAGGAGGTTTCGTCAGGAGCGAGACCACGACCAGAGTGATGACACAGGTCGCCAGCATCGCCGTGACCGGCAGCATGCCGCCGATGAGGAATTTTCGATCAGCGCCATAGTCGGACGCAACAAACAACCCGAGCCACACCGCCGCAGTGAGGTACACCGCGGCGAAGGCTCCCGCTCGGGTCGTGCGCTTCCAATAGATCGCGGCGAAAATCAGAGGCGACAGGGCCGCGTACCCACTGAAACACCAGACTCCCAGCGCGAAGATCTGCCGCGTCTCAATCAGGGTCAGCAGAAACGTGATGATGACGATGCAGACAATAAAGCCGCGCGCCAACCAAACCATTTGCGTATCCGAAAAGCGGTCCCGTCCGTATTGCTGCACCACGATGTCGCGCGTAAACATCGTGCCGACTGCCACGAACTGGGAATCGAGCGAGGACATGATGGCGGCGAGGACACCCGCTGCCACCAACCCGGAAATGACCGGCGTCGTGAGTTTACCCACCATCAACCCGAGGACCGCGTTAGCGCTGGCTCCAGCTGGAATAACGGTTGTTTCGGTGCCGGGCATGATCGCGCCGGTTGCCCAAAAACCAATCAGAACGCACGGCACCCAGGTCAGGATCATGCAGATCGGATGGCCGACGAGGAGCAGCTTGAAGGTCTTGGCCGATCGCGCCGTGAGGAAGTTCTGGAAGAGATGCGGAAACATCGCGGCCGAGAGCGGGATCAAGCCATATGAAAAAAACTGTAGCTCGGTCATGTTCCCCTCTCGCACGGCCTTCGCCGGATTCGCGAGCTGCGAGGCCGACTCCATTCCGCCCAATTTCACCGCAATCAACCAGAAGGCGAGTAGACCCATCGCGATGAAGACGAGGGTTTGAAACGTATTCGCCCACGCGGCGCTGCGGGCGCCACCGATGAATATATAGAACAAGACGACCGCCGAAATCACCGCGGACGTCAGCGCCGGCGGAACCGCACCTCTGGTGGCAGCAAACAATTCCGGAAACGCATTGGTCGTGACGCCACTCACCACCGATCCCGCACCCAATAGGCCAATGAGAAAATACGGGATCAACAGACCAACGAGCAACGGAAAGAGCACATAGCCAATGCCGGGGCTTTGGAAGCGATCGCGGAAAAATTCGACCTGCGTCATGTAGCCGTGACGCTTGCCCAGCGACCAGAGCGGCACGCCGATCAAAAAGAAACACGCCGAATGTACCAGCGCGGACCACGAGGCAAGTTTGCCAAAGGTGCCGACGCCGATCTCGTAGGTTTCCGCTGTACTGCCCACCATGGCGAACGCCGTCATCGTGGTGCCGTACACCGCCATAAAAAGCACGAAGGGGCCGAGCGAGCGACTCGCCACAAAGTAGTCGGCCGCACCCCCGCGGAAGTAGCGGTTGCTGAGCAGCGCAAGCACGATTAACAACGCCAGGTAGGCGCCGATAATAATGACTGGCGTCATCGCGACGAAGAGTGTGGTTGCGGCTTACGCTCCGGATTCGCGCCCTTCGAGACCTCTTCGTCCAAGGCGTGCGGCCAACAAAATTTCGTCACCAGAAACCACCCCACCGCGACGAGTAGCGTCCACCCAATGTGATACGCCAGGCTCACCGGGAAAATTCCGAGCACGAGAGTTGCATCGCTCCGCCACCAGAAGTCCTGATGCAGCACGAGCAGCAGCAGAAAAAACAGGAGGATGAGTGTTCGCTTCGACATCGAATAGGAAACGGGGGCGCTATCCGACAGAAGCCACGGCAACTGCGGCTGGCGAGTGACTCCGCCCGCCACGATCATCCCGTCGCCACATCCACGCATCCGCCGCCAGTACTCGGGAGAGCGACAAGCGCGCGAACGGCGGGGTGGATCGTTGCGGCATTGGTCAGAATTACTTGGAAGCGGCGTTACTGCCCGATCGCGAACAAGTGAGTCTGCGTGGTCACGTAAAGGATGTTATTCGCTACGACCGGAGAACCGTAAATCGGCGTGTAGAACTCGGGCTTCCCGATGAGCTGCAGTTCGCGACCGGCCTTCAGGATGACGAGTTCGCCGTCCTCGTTTCCGCAATACACTTTGCCGTCGGCAACGAGCGTCGAAGACCAGATGCGACTATTCGTCTGATAGACCCAGAGCTGCTTGCCGGTTTTCGCGTCAATACAGTGAATGTCGCCATTGTATTCCGCCTGGTAAATCAGATCACCATCGACGCTCAGAGTGGAAATAGTCCGACCGACGTCCTTGTTGACCCAAATGGGTTTGCCCGTGATGTCCCCGCGGGCGGTGAGGTCGATGCAGCTGAGCATGCCGACGCCGTCACCGTGCTCCGGATCCTGGCCAATTGCGAAGTAGGCGCGGTTCTTATCCACCACGATGGTTGCGATGATCTCGCTCGGGCCGTCATGCGTCGCGTACTTGAGCGGCGCGCCATTCTTAGCGCGATATTCCGGCGGGTTGGCATCGTAGCGGAAGAGCTCTTTCAGGGCCGGAAAACCGTCGGCATGCTGATACGGTTTGGTTTCGAAACCGTACGCCCAACCGTCTCCGCCGCCCCACACCAGCATGGGCGAACCATTGACCGTGGTAAATGCTGCGGAACTCCAACTCGCATGCAGCACGCGCTGCGACACCCCGGACGCTTCCTCCGCGATCACCTCGCCGGTGTTCTTATCCACCGCGATGAGCGCGGGCGCAAAAGGAGCGGGAATGTTGAGGTGAGACCAATCAACGCCGTTCGACGTGGCGACGTAAACGACGTCTCCCACGACCACCGGCGAAGTGCTCGAAACATTATGCGGGAAAATTCCGAGCTCAGTGCGCACGTCCCGGACCCAAATAATATCTGCGTGCTTATTCGTCAGCTCGACCGGTTTTCCGTCGACCGAAGAAAATTTGGCCTCGTCCTTGAAATCACCGTCATTGCCGTCCGCGAGCCCCTTGACGTCAAAACACACCACCTCGCCACGATTCGTGACGACATAACCGCGATCGCCTTCGATGGCGACCGAGGAGCAAAGGCCGACATATTCCCAGTCACTGACCTTGCCAGCGCCGACCTTGGGAATGAGGAGCTGCCAGATCAGTTCACCGCTCTTCTCATCAAAACACATCAACACCCCGCGGTCGCCCGTCTGCTTGGGATCGCGCGGTGATTCGTTGTTCGTACCGACATACACGCGACCGCCCGCCACCACCGGCGTGCCGTAGGCTTGGGAGCCGAGCTTCGCGACCCAGCGGACGTTCTTGGTCGAGGTGGGATCAATGGTTTCGCTCTTGGGCAGGAATTTTCCGCTGACGATGTCGTCGGGAATTCCTTTCGCCTGGGTGACCATGTTGCGGCTGGGAGTGCCGCCCCACATGGGCCAGTCGGTCGCGTGCACCGCGGGCGCTGCGAGGACGGCCGCGAACACGGAAACCGCCCGGAGGCTGGCACCGGCGGCATGGACGATTGAAGTCCGGCAGGACAAGATCCACGCGCACGGTGCGC
>CAYVDZ010000051.1:14333-14495 GCA_964450575.1 uncultured Opitutus sp. | reverse complement strand
TTCTTTCGGGACAACGGACACTCCAAGCGCGTGTTTCGGGCATGGTCCGACGATCATGGTCGCAGTTGGACGGTGCCGGAGAAAACCAATTTTCCCGACGCCACCTCTAAGTTTTTTGGCCTGCGGACCTCGCGTGGCTGGTACGCGCTGATCTCGAACGCG
>CAYVDZ010000051.1:5966-14323 GCA_964450575.1 uncultured Opitutus sp. | reverse complement strand
GAGCGACAGGCAGAGCGGGTTCCGCTGCAGCGGAACCCGCTCTGCCTGTCGCTCTCGGCCGACGGGGTGACCTTTACGCGGATGGCGCGGCTGCCGGTTCCGACCTCGCCGGAGGATTCGCTCCCGCGGCAAGGCGTGCGGAAGGCAGTGGGCTTTCAGTACCCGCATGCGATCGAGCATGACGGTCATCTGTGGGTGGTGTACTCGCGGAATATGACCACGATCGAAGTCATCAAACTGTCGCTCGATGAGTTGGAGGCGTTTAATCGCACGGGTGAGGGGGCGCAACGCTAACGCATGCGATTCGACGCGCACTCCTTTGATCTGGTGGTGGCCGAGGCGACGCCAGCGGGAATCGCCATGGCGGTGCGCGCGGCGCGGGAAGGATTACGAGTCCTGCTCGCGACGCGCGGGCATCATCTGGGTGGGATACTGGCGAGCGGTCTGGGAGTTTCGGCGGCCGCGCAGTACTTTGGTGCCAGAGGCTTTTTCCCGGGTTATGACGCGCGGCTCACCCAGCCGTTTGACCGGGGGACGGCGTGGGTGTGGGCGGCGGTGATTTCGGGAGCGGCCTCCGGGGACCTACGCGCGATCGCGCGAGCGGTCCGGATCGCAGAGCAAGACCATCCGGAACCGATCGATCATCAGAATCTGGGAGCGTTCGGATGGCCGGAAGAGCAGCCCCCCTCGCTCACGCGGGCGGCGGTGCTGGAACACTTCTGGGTTCAGCAGCAACAGGCGACCGCCTAGCCATTCAAATTACTCCATGGACATTTCCATTCGACCGCTGGATGCCATAACAGTCAGTCTCTACCTGGCGGGTATGTTGGGTATTGGGGTTTATTGTGCACGACGAAGCAACACCGCGGAGAACTACTTCGTGGGCCAGCGCAATTTCCCCGGTTGGGTCGTCGCGTTGTCGATGCTTGGATCCATCGTGAGTTCGACCACATTCCTGGCGCTTCCGGCGGCGGCTTATGTACTCGATTGGCGACAGCTAACCGTGAACCTCGTGGTCCCGTTTGTGGCGGTGGTAGCAGTGATCTTTTTCATCCCGTTCTTTCGTCGGGCCGGGCTGACTTCGGCCTTCGAATACCTGGGGGACCGGTTTGGACAGCCGGCCCGGCTCTATGGTACGATTGGGTTTATATTTCTTCAACTGATCCGCATCGCGCAGGTGCTCTTCCTCGTGTCGCTCCCGCTGCAATTTCTCACCGGAGCGCCCATCGGTTGGGTAATCGCCGGCGGGGCTCTCTTTGTGGCGCTGTATACAATTGCCGGAGGCATGGAAACGGTCATCTGGGCCGGCGTGGTGCAGGCTTTGATCATGCTGGTGGGGGGAATCCTTTGCCTCGCTTTTGTGGTGGGCCAATTGCCGGGTGGACTTGCGCAGATCATTGAGGTGGGTCGGGAGCACCGGAAATTCAGCCTTGGGTCCATGGCGTGGGATCCGCATCAGCGGACGTTTTGGACGGTGGTGATTTTGGGGTTGGTGAACTGGTTGAACATCTACTCGGGAGAGCAAACGGTGGTGCAGCGATACGTCTCGGCGAAGTCCCTTTGGGAGGCCCGGAAGGCGACCCTCATGTTTTCCGGGATCGCGGTGCCGATGTGGACGATGTTTTTCTTCATCGGAACGTCGTTGTTCGTCTTTTTTCAGGTGTTGCCTGACGCCCGCGTGGCGCAATTGCAGCCAGATCAGGTGTTGCCGTATTTCGTGCTGACTCACGTTCCGGTCGGCCTTGCGGGGCTGGTGATTGCTGCGGTCATCGCGGCGGCGATGAGCTCGCTTGATTCCGGAGTTAATTCGATTTCGACCGTTGTGGTGATCGATCTCTTGAAACCTCACTTGGCGCGCGGTCGGAGCGACGCGTTCTATCTCAACGCGGCACGACTGGTTGCGGGTATCGCCATCATCGCGATGGCTTTCGGCGCGTTCTCGTTTTCGCGGATGGAGAAGGAGAGCATGAACGATGTGAGCCTCATCGTTTTCAGCGTGCTCGGCGGTGCGATTACCGGATTATATATGCTCGGGTTTTTCACCCGGCGGGTAGATGGCCGCTCGGCGAATATCGCGCTGGGCATCGCCATCGCTTTTAATATTTATCTCGGTCTTGGTTTGTTGGGCTGGCTTCCGGACGGCTGGAAGATCGGTCTGCACAGTTATTGGGTTGGTGCTCTCGTTAATCTTCTCTTTGTCGTTCTTGCATATGGGATCAGTCTGCTCCGACGCGTCCCTCCGCAGCCCCTTGAAGGTCTCACGGTGTGGACCATGAACCCGGCAAAGTCTCCCGACCCGCAGCCCGCCATCAGCACGATGCGCTGAGCCACGGCTCGTCTAATCATGCTACATTTTCACTGCTCTAAGTGCCTCTTTCCTCTCTCGCCGCCACGGGTGTCGGTTAAACTCTAAAGACTGAAATGGTCTCGGATCGTTCATCTCAACTTTCGTCGTCAGGTCAGCCGGTAACTCGTGGCACGGCGGCCGCCGTCGCTTCCGACGCTCTCACGCCTGATATCCTCGTCGTCGGGGCGGGGATGGCGGGCGTCATGGCCGCGCTTTCCGCGAAGACGGCGATGAACCGGGTTCTGATTGTGGAGCCCAGCAATGTGTTGGGCGGACAAGGAACGGCGGGTGGGGTGGCGGGCTTTTGCGGGGACACGGGCATTGTCAATCGCGACTTCGATGAACTCGTGGCCCGGTTGCGGGAGCATAAATTTATTCGCGAGTTCAATCCGACCGAGGATCGCCGTTCTTACGATCTGGAGTGGTGCGCATTCTTTCTCCAGGAGATGGTGCTCGAGCGAAAAATCGATGTGCTCCTTCATTCCCGCGTGACCGCCGCCACTGCGGTCGATGGCGTGATCACCACCGTGGATGTATCCACCGTGGGGGGACTGTGTACATTGCGACCCAAGTTCATCATTGACGCTACGGGCGCCTGTCTGGTGCCGGCGATGGCCGGGTTTCCGGTGTTGCATGAAGGTGCGAACAAGCAGTTGCCGATGAGCCTGTATTTCACTCTGTGGGATACGGGAAAACCGGTTCGGGCGTTTCTACCGCCGTCCTGCGAGGAGTGGATGAGCGATGCGGACATTCCGATGACAACGCTGCACTATTTCGAGTCCGGCAAAGTCGAGGTGAAGATGAAGGTGGTTGGCTTCGATGCAGCGGATGGGCTGAGTTTTTCCCGCGCGGAAATGCACGCGCGGCGTCAGATGATCAGTTTGATCTATTATCTCCAGACGAAGGGATTTCGCGGGAAGAAGCTCGATCACCATGTGCTCTCGTCGGTCTCACGGCATATTGGAGTGCGGGAGACCCGGCGGATTGTGGGCGAGCACTTCTTAACGAGCGATGAGGTGACGCAAGGCACAGTGTTTGATGATGCCGTGGCGGTCGGGACGTATCATCTCGATTACCATTGGCCGGACACGATGCTGCGCGGCGACACGGGAATCACCACGATGGTGGAGCCGTATCACATTCCGCTGCGGGCGATGACTCCGAAAGGCGCGCGCAATCTTCTTGTGCCAGGGCGCGGGGCGTCGGGCGATCAGATGGCGATGAGTTCATTTCGCGTGATGGCGCCGGTTTCGCAGATGGGATTCGCCGCTGGCAAGGCAGCGCAAATCTGCGCGAGTGACGGGTGTGGAATCGAGGCGATTGATTTGCGGAAACTACAGGAAACCATCGAGACGGGCGGGCAGCGGCTCGATCTATCCAGCTACGGAGTTTATCTGCGAAACAGTCTGGTGAACCACGAACATGTGTTCACAGACGACCGGCCTTTCCGGCAGTGTCATGCGCCGACGATCGCGCAGTTGCGGAACAACCGTTTCCTGGTCGCCTGGTTTGGCGGTCGGGAGGAAGGGGCGGACGACGTCGGGATCTGGGCGGCGGATCGTTTCCAATGCGTCTGGTCCGCGCCGCGATTGGTGGCAAAAGTCAGTGCGGAGCCGCATTGGAATCCGGTGCTGGTTCGAGTGCCCGACGGGAGCGTAGTGCTGTATTTTCGCGTGGGTGCGAAGTGTGCGGAGTGGCGGACATGGCTCGCGGAGTCGAGGGACGAAGGGCAAACGTGGACCACGCCGGTTGAGCTGGCGGATGATGATGCCTTTGCTCCGGGTCCGGTGAAACAAGCGCCGCTTAGTCTCGCGGGAGGGACGTTGCTCGCGGGGAACTCGATCGAAGCGGGTGGCGACTGGCGCGTTCGCGTGGACCGCAGCACGGATGACGGGCGGACCTGGACCGCGGGAGTGGCACTGCGTTGGGCCCGTCCTGAAGAAAAGGATACGCACGCGGGGCCGGTGGGCGACGGCGTGCTGCACTTGAAGGACACGCTGGATTTTTCGGGTCGTGGCGTCATTCAGCCCGCGCTGTGGCAATCGGCTCCCGGTTGTGTTCATCTGCTGGCGCGGAGTAGCAACGGTGCGCTGTATCGCAGCGACTCGTCGGACTCGGGTCGGACGTGGTCATCGCTGGTTCGCACGGAATTGCCGAGTAATAACAGTGGCATTGCGGTGGGCCGGTTGCACGATGGAGCGTTGGTGCTGGCGTCGAATCCGGTAGCGGAAAACTGGGGGGCGCGCACGCCGCTCCGGCTGAGCGTGTCGTTTGATAACGGGCAGACGTGGCCTCATTCCTTGGATATCGAAACCGGGCCGGGTGAGTACTCGTACCCTTCGCTTGTGGCCACGCCGCGGGGAGTGGCCGTGGTTTATACGTGGAAGCGGGAGCGGATCGCTTTCTGGCACGGCTCGGTGGAGCAGATCATGGATCGAGCCGCGATCGAGAAACACACGGAAGCGCTGCATAGCGGGATCATGCCGTGAGGGAAGTCGCGCGCGTCCGGTGGCGAGTCGTTAGGGAGGTCACACCTACTCGCAAACATCCCGGTAAACAGTTTTTATCTGTAGTTGCGAGGAGCGTAGGGCAGGTCTGTGACCAGCCCACGGCGGGTCACAGACCACGCCCTACTTTAATCCATCGAGCTGGATTGCGGCGCCCTCGTTCCCCGGGCTCGCAATGACAATGGACGGGGTGAAATTTTCGGGGAGTGGGCGCCGTGGCGGCGAAGATGGACCCGCCTAATTCGAAGACGACGGTGAGAGCCAAAAGGCAACGTCGCGACGAGGCCATCGTCTTCCCACGTTTGTTTACAGCCGCGACCACACTTGGAAAAGTGGTTCGCCGCCGGAGGTTTTCCCGCGGTGATGCCATTTGCCGTCCTTGATTTCGGCCGTGGACACCAAGCTCAGGCCGACGCGCGAATTGTTTCCGGAGAAAAATTCGATCTGCTCTGTATAGGTTCCATCCTTGAGAGTATACTGACCGCCGCCGGTGCCGAAGAACTCGCCCGTGGTGGTATTGATGGTAACCCACTGAAACCGGGCGCCGGAGACGAATTTGAGCATCCGCCGAGGGGCGACTGGTACCTCGGTTAACTCGCCGTTATTCTCGCGGGCGGAGACGCGCCAGGCGCCGGCGACCCTCGATTGACCGTCATCGAGTCGGGTCCACGTATCTCTTCCGTCATCCGTCGCAATCACGAGTTTGTTGTCTTCCAAGGTCATCGCAACGGTGAAGTCGCTTCCGACCTGCGATGGCTCAAGTGAGTTGAAATCGACTTTGCCCTTCACGACACCGTTCGCCCAAGTGAACGGCCCGCCGAACGTGCCAGTGAACGTCTTCTGGGTGGCGTCAAAATCCGCCTGTACGAAATATCCGTCCATGATGATCATGGTGCGGGTGACATTGCTCGCGGAGCGCCAGACGCCGTTGACGCTGCGGAGTTCGGGTGTCGGCTGAGCCGAACTCAGGTTGGCCGTGAAGAGGAAGCCGACGGATAACAAGCAGAGGAGGTAGGATTTCATGAAGACGATGAGGTAAGACGTGGGAATGGCAGCGGGGGAATCCGGGGTGAGCTTGAGCTGAGGCCGTAAGTGTTGGCCAGTTTATACCTGATGGGTGACAGGGATTGATTTCGCCCGGGCGATGCCCGCGTTCGAGCCCGCCGGGGACGATAGTTCGCGGCGTCGCGATGCGTTGGCGGAAATGAGACTGGTCTGGACCGCCGCGATGGTATTCGCTGACGCAATGTCGCTCACGTATAAGACGATCGGTGAAGTGTTGGTGGAGCTCGATGCCACGATCGCGGTGGCGCGGGCCCGCGGGTCGGCGGATGGATATTTTGCCGCGCTGTATCGACGGGTAACGGCGGAGGTGGAGGCGCGGATCGCGCGGGGCGCATTTCAGGACGGACCACGGATGGCGCGGTTCGATATCATTTTTGCCAGCCGTTATGTGGACGCGTGGAAACAGCGCGAGCGCGGTGAGTCGCCCGCGGCGACCTGGGCGGTGGCCTTTGAGTGCGACCGTCATTATTGGCCGGTTGTCCTCCAGCATCTTCTGGTCGGCATGAATGCGCACATCAACCTCGACCTCGGCATTGCGGCCGCGGAGGTGGCTCCGGGGGCGTCAATTCACGCCCTCGAACATGATTTCAACCTGATCAACGACATCCTCTGTGAGATGGTTGACGACGTGCAGGATCGCTTGGGGAAGATCTGGCCGGCGATGCGGATGATCGACCGCATCTGTGACGACTTCGACGAGTCGGTCATTCACTTTAGCATTCGCCATGCACGGGCCCAAGCCTGGGCCATGGCGGTGAAACTCGCGACGGACCCCGATGAGGCGGCACGTCTGGCGCATATTCAAATCGTCGATACGGCGATGGCGGCGCTCGGGCGGCGGGTGCTGAACCCGGGGATCAAGCTTTCGCTAATGCTGGCGTGGGTCCGATTCCGCGAGCGGGGATCCGTCGCGGAGAAAGTGGACGTGATGCTCCGGTAGATCGGATATTTAACGCCTACTCGTAACCATGGGGGAAAGGAAAGCCGCTACCGCGCAGCCCGGAGCCGGCCCGGAGTAAGCGGATCGAGGTGATACAGACATTCCTGTCTGTCTGATCTCGCTGCGGGGTGATTTCTCGATCTCGGAACAGACAGGAATGTCTGTTTCACTCCGATCCCTTGAGTGCCGGAAGGAAAAGTCACTACCGCGGAAAAGCGGCCGGGACGCCGCGAAGCGGGTGTCTAATTAGCCTTCGCCTTAGTTTTTGCCTTGGCCTTGCGCGGCGGGGGTGGCCCGACCTTCGCCCACGTGGGAGCACCGGGCGTGGGTGGGAGTTCTTTGAGCGTGATCTCCTTGATCTGCACCAGCGCCATGCCGCCACTGTGGATTTGCAGGCCGATGTGACCGTCGAGCGCAATGTTCGGGTCGGTCTCAGTGTAATCGAGCGCAGGAACGCCGTTGAACCAGGTTCGAATCCGCGGGCCTTCGGTGAGAATGCGATACTCGTTCCAGTCATCTTTCTTCACCGCGGCGGTCACGGCCGGGAGGTTGGCCGGCTCGGCGATGACCTTGTTGCGGCGGGACTCATCATAGAGTTTTCCCCACCAGCCATCGCCGGCGTCGACCTGATAGCCGCTCATCTCCGTGCTGCCGGGTACGCGGACACTGCGGATTTGGACCCCGCCGTTGATCATCCCGGTGTTGGGCACACCGGTGAGTTTCAGCTTGAGCGTGAGGTCGAAGTTTTGAAACGAACGCGTGGTTGCGAGGAAGTAATTATGCGGGATCTTTTCCGTGAGAGATCCGCCGGTAAGCGCACCATTCTCGACCCGCCACCACTTTAGATCGCCTTCCCAGCCTGACAGCGTTTTGCCATCGAACAGGTCAGCGGCTGCGAGGGGCGAAACCAGAGCTGCGACCGCAGCGAAGAGCGTTATTCCGAGAATGCGAGGGGTGGGCATGTGGAGAGTAATGCCGATGTAACCCGCGGGTTGAAGCGCAAAGATGCCCAGCCCGGAAGGTTTTCCACGATAGAATCGGACCGCAGTCGCAAATTATGCGTACTGTTTTTCCCAAAGTGCGGAGCGAGAGGCGCGAACGTGTGGCACATTGGGCGCAAAGGAGACGTTTCGTTCATGAACCCTTATATCCGACGGTTTTCCGAGATTGGGATCGATGACATTCCGGTCGTCGGGGGCAAGAATGCCTCGTTGGGTGAGCTCTACCGCGAACTCGCGGCGGAGAAGATTCTCGTGCCAGATGGATTTGCGATCACCGCTGATGCGTACCGCTTTTTTCTCCAAGAAGCCGGACTCGAAAGGACGATTGCCGACCTGCTCGGTGGAATGGATACCCGTGACATCGAGGATCTGCGTCGGCGGGGCTCCGAGATCCGGCATGCGATTCTGGCGGCGCGACTGCCCGAGGCGCTTGTCGCGGAAATCACGCGAGCATACGAGGAGCTCAGTGGCAAGCCGCCTCACCTGGCGTCCGTAGC
>CAYVDZ010000051.1:0-5956 GCA_964450575.1 uncultured Opitutus sp. | reverse complement strand
GGTTCGTAGTAGTGCGACGGCAGAAGATTTGCCGGATGCGAGTTTCGCCGGACAGCAGGAATCCTATCTGAATGTTCAAGGCATCTATCCGCTGCTCGATGCGTGCAAGCGCTGCTTCGCATCGTTGTTCAAGGACCGCGCCATCTCGTACCGCGTTGATAAGAACTTCGATCATTTCAAAGTCGCGCTCTCGATTGGTGTACAACATATGGTGCGCTCGGATCTCGCATCGTCCGGTGTGATTTTTACGATCGATACCGAGACGGGGTTTCGCGATGCCGTGCTGATCAACGCCGCCTATGGCCTTGGTGAAAACGTCGTACAGGGGACGGTGAATCCGGATGAGTTTTGTGTGTTCAAGCCAACGCTGAAACTGGGGTTTAAGCCGATTCTTCAGAAACGTCTCGGCACGAAGGAAACCAAGCTGATCTTTGATCTGGGCGGCGGGAAAATGGTGAAGAATGTCCCGGTGCCGCCGGGCGATCGGGAGAGGTTTACTTTATCAGAGGAGGAGATTCTCAAGCTAGCCCGCTGGGCCTGCCGCATTGAGGATCACTATAGTCAGCGGAAAGGCAGTCCGACTCCGATGGATATTGAATGGGCCAAGGACGGGCTCACCGGAGAGTTGTATATTGTTCAGGCGCGACCTGAAACCGTGCAGTCGCGCAAGGACGTCGAGGTCATTGAGACGCTCACATTAAAGCAACGCGGGCCGGTGCTCGTGACGGGCCGTAGCATCGGAGAGAAGATCGCGTCAGGCCCGGTGCGGGTGATCAAGAATGCGCAATACTTGGGACAGTTTCGGGAAGGTGAGATCCTCGTGACCGATAAGACCGATCCCGACTGGGAGCCGATCATGAAAATCGCCTCCGGGATTGTAACGAATCGCGGCGGGCGGACGTGTCACGCGGCGATTGTCAGCCGCGAGCTCGGAGTGCCGGCTATCGTTGGAACGGAGCACGGGACCGAAAAACTGCGCGACGGTCAGATGGTCACGATCTCGTGCGCGGAAGGCGACACGGGATTCGTCTATGAAGGGCAGCTGGCGTTTGACGTGCAGCGGACGAACCTCAAGTCGCTAGGGCGGCCGAAAACCAAGATCATGATGAACGTCGGCAACCCCGAGGAGGCGTTTGCACTTTCGTTTATTCCGAATGACGGCGTCGGCCTCGCGCGGGAGGAATTTATTATTACCACTTTCATCAAGGTTCACCCGCTCGCGCTGGTGGACTATGCGACGCTCTCCGATCCCAAGGTCAAACAGCAGATCGACGAACTCACGATTGGCTATGCCGACAAGCCGCAGTTCTTTGTTGATAAGCTGGCGCAGGGTGCGGCGATGATCGCGGCCGCATTCTATCCCAAGGAGGTGATTCTCCGGTTGAGTGATTTCAAAACCAACGAGTACGCGAACCTCATCGGGGGACGCGCGTATGAGCCGGACGAGGAGAATCCGATGATCGGTTTCCGGGGAGCGTCCCGCTATTATCACCCGCGTTATCGGGCCGGGTTTGCGTTGGAGTGTCAGGCGGTGAGAAAGGTCCGGGAAGAGATGGGGCTGACCAATCTCAAGGTGATGATTCCGTTCTGCCGCACCGTTGAAGAAGGCAGAAAGGTGGAACAGGAAATGGCGCGGCACGGCGTCATTCGGAAAGTGAACGGGCTCGAAATCTATATGATGTGCGAGATTCCGAGTAATGTCATTCTCGCGGATGAGTTCGCGGAGATTTTCGATGGGTTTAGCATCGGATCAAACGATCTCACCCAGTTGATTCTCGGGTTGGACCGTGATTCGGAAATCGTCGCTCCCATTTTCGACGAACGAAATCCGGCGGTGAAAAAGATGATCGCGCAGGTCATCGCGGCCTGCCGGGCACGCGGGCGCAAAATCGGCATCTGCGGGCAGGCGCCGAGTGATTATCCCGAGTTCGCCGAGTTCCTGGTGGAGCACGGCATCGATAGTATATCCCTTAATCCCGACACCGTTCTCAAAACCACCGCCGCCATTCTCCGCAAGGAGCAGGCGCTAGAACCGGAGGAAACGCATGAGCTCGAATCGGCCCGTGGTCGTATGCGCGACTGATTTTTCCGCTCGCGCCAGCCATGCCGCGGATGCGGCAGCGAGATTGGCGGCCGGACGTTCCGAACTGTTGCTCATCGTGCATGTGACGGGCTCGCGCGACCGCGAAGTTTTGGTATGGGTTAAGACCCGTCTGCAAACCGAGGTGGAGCGTTTGATTGCGAGTGGGGCGGCCGCAGAGTCAGTGTTGCTCGAGGGCGATTCGCCAGTTGATGCTCTTCTGGATTTTATCCGCGCCGAACGGCCCGTTTTAGTTGTGGTCGCGTCGGAATCGGGCGGCCCGATTGATCGCTGGGCGCCGGGTAGCTTCTCGGAGCAACTGGCGCAATCCTCGCCGGTGCCGACGCTGGTTTTGCGGGATCCCGGACCGTTTCGCGACTGGAGTTGGACAGGACGAAGCTTAAAGATTCTGGCCGCATTGGATCTGAAAGCCGGATCTGAAAGCGTCCTGCGTTGGGTTAAAGAGCTGGGGAGGTCGGGGCCTTTCGAAGTGGTGCCGTGTCATTTCAATGAGATCATCCCGCCAACCGGCGAAGACCTTCAGCCGTCGCACGTCCAGCTCCAGGCCACCAATCCGCCCGCACAGCAATTGCAGCTGGAACGCGACGTGAGGCGACTGGTGCGAGATCATCTCGGAAGCGACGTTGCTCAGGTCATCGTGAAACCGCTGCTCGGTGAGTTGTCGTGGCGCATCATCGAGAGTGCACGGGAGGTGAAGGCCGACATTATCGCGGTGGGGCCGCATCAACGCCACGGGATCAGCCGGCTGTTTCACGGGTCCGTATCACGGGCACTGTTACACGAGGCGGACCTCAACGTGGCCTGCGTGCCGACGCACGCGGCGTTTGATCCCAAGGAGGCGCGGATTCCGGAGTTTCATCGCGTGCTGGTGGCGACAGACTTTTCCGAGTTGGGTAATGCTGCGATTCCGTTTGCGTGCGGGGCCTGTAGTATCGGCGGGCTGGTGCGGATCGTCCATGTGGAGAAGCCCGTGCGCAAACCGACCTCACCGGTGGCCGCAGCGGAGATTCGTCAGCGGCTGCGGGGGTTGATTCCGAATGAGACGGGTGCGCGCTGCCAGCCGTCCCAAGTCGCGGTGCTCGAAGCGCGCTCGGCGGCCGATGCGATTTGCGCCGAAGCGGCTCGCTTTGCGGCGGACTTGGTGTGTCTTTCCTCGCATGGACTCGGCGCGTCGCGGGCTCTGCACGGATCTGTCACCAAAGCGGTGCTTAAAAAATTGCGGCGGCCCCTGTTGGTCATCCGGCGCCCGGATGTATGAGACCGCAGCGCCAGCCCATTCCACTCGCCAGCGCAGTCAACCTACCAGCCACTTCAACTTAACCGTATCATGAAAACCATTACACCGTTGATTGTGTGTGGGACGGATTTCTCGGACAACTCGAGTCGCGCGAGCGATGTCGCGGCGGCGATCGCAACCCGCCTCGGTGCGACGCTGGCGCTGGTGCACGTCGCGGATGAGGCGGATGTGCACACCGGCACTCCGGCTGAGTACCCGTTGTTTATCCGGCCGATCAAGGCCCGGTTGAAGCGGGAGGCGCAACGGCTGCGCAAAGCGGGCGGCACGGTGGAAGAAGTGATGTTGCACGGCGAGTGGGCCGAACAGGCGATCATGGGGTATCTGGAAACGCATCCGGCCGAGCTCGTGGTCGTCTCAGCCGTGAGCAAGACGGCGTTTGAACGGTGGACGGTCGGAAGTGTCTCTGAGCGAATCGCGGAGCGGTCGCCGGTTCCGACGCTGGTGGTGAGGTCTCCGGAGGCACTGTTGGAATGGGTGCAGCAGAAACGACCCCTCAACGTGTTTGTTACCGTGGACTTTTCCACCAGCTCCGATGCGGCGCTTGCCTGGGTCGCACAACTCCGCCGATTCGGTGACTGTGCCGTTACCCTGGCGCACGTAAATTGGCCAGCGGAAGACGCCCGTTGGCTGGGGCCCGGGAAGACGGTTCCCTTGACCAGGAACACGCCCGCGATTCGGCGTCGCTTGCTGCGCGAGATGCAAAAAAAAGCACGTACTTGGTTGGGTGATACGGAAGTGAAGGTGCACGTGGAGCCAAACTGGGGACGGCCCGATGCGGCGCTCGTGGTGGCGGCGACCGATGCCGGCGCGGACCTGGTGGTCACGGGCGTGCATTTCCGACATGGGATCGAGAAGCTTTCGCGCCGGTCGGTGTCACGGGGAATTCTGCGGCACTCATTGATGAACGTCGCCTGTGTGCCGACATCGCCGGCTCTGGCGCATGGGATTGGACGCCCGGTGGAGATTCGGCGGGTGCTGGCCGCCACCGATTTCTCGACAACAGGAGATCAGGCGGTGGCGTGGGCGTTTGCCGCGCTTCCGGCCGGCGGAACGCTGCGACTGATTCATGTATTGTCTCCTGTGGATACGTACGCGGCAGCCGTGGCCCGGCCCGGCTTGAAGCGCGTCAACGCTGCCGACCACCGCCGACAGGTGGGCGACGCCCGTCGGAAACTCGCGGCGCTGACTCCGCCGGGCTCCGCTGATCGAGGGGTGCAAACTGAGATCGACATTCTTCTGGATCGCGATCCCGCCCGCGCGATCGGAGGGGACGCGCGGCGCTTCGGGCCCGATCTCCTGTGTCTGGGATCACGAGGACACGGCAGGCTGGCGGATGTTCTGTTGGGATCGGTTGCAAATCGCGTGATGGCGGAAAGCAATCTGCCCGTCCTTCTGGTGCGGCCATCGCCGGCATAACCCCAATTTAGTTTCCCCCGATCATCGCTGATGAATTCCTCGCGACGTCCCAAAAACGATTCGATTCGCACCACGGAACAGCCGACCGCGTCGGCCCCGATATCGGAGCCGGCTGCAGGTGGGCATCGACTTGAGGCCACCTCGAGCGGGACTGCCCACGGTGCCGGGGCTACCGCGTGGCATCAAATGCATGGCGAGGAGATCCTCCAGTTGCTCGACGTTGAAATGCAACGCGGCCTCACGGATGAGGAGGTGACGAATCGTCAGGAAAAATATGGCCTTAATCGCATCACGCCCCGCCCGGGAATGCCGGCCTGGTTGCGCTTCCTGCGGCAGTTTAATCAACCGCTGGTTTACCTGCTGCTCGTGGCAGTGGTCGTGACCGGTTCACTCGGCGAGTGGGTTGATTCGGGGGTGATTTTCGGCGTGGTCTTTTTGAACGCGATCATCGGATTCATTCAGGAATCGAAGGCGGAAAATGCCATTGAGTCATTGTCCCGGATGGTGACAACGATCGTCACCGTCCGGCGCTCAGGGCGGAAGCAACGCATTCCGTCCGAGCAATTGGTCCCCGGAGATGTTGTGTTGCTCGAAGCTGGTGATCGCGTCGGCGCTGACCTTCGATTGTTTCACGCGCGCGAGTTGCGAGTCGATGAATCCGCGCTCACGGGGGAGTCGCTTCCGGTGCAAAAACAGACCGATGCCCTCGCGTTGGATACTTTGCTGGCGGACCGGAAAAACCTCGCCTTTGCCGGCACGATTGTGACGGGCGGGCAAGGCGAAGGGGTGGTGTGGGCCACGGGGGACCGCACGGAGACGGGCCGGATCGCTTTTCTCGTGGCGGAAGCCACGGATCTGGCGACTCCGCTGACGCGAAAGATCGCGCGGCTCAGCGGTTGGTTGCTTTGGATCATTCTGGCCCTGGCGGCCGTGACGTTTGTGATCGGGGTGGCGCGGGGAAATCCCCCGGTGGATGTCTTCATGGCGGCGGTGGCGCTCGCGGTTGGTGCGATTCCGGAAGGCCTGCCGGCGGCGGTCACCATCGTGCTCGCAATCGGAGTGTCGCGCATGGCCCGGCGCCGGGCCATCATCCGCAAGCTGCCTGCCGTGGAAACGCTCGGCAGCACCACGGTCATTTGTAC
>CAYVDZ010000050.1:514-14549 GCA_964450575.1 uncultured Opitutus sp. | reverse complement strand
GGGGTGGACTTGGTGGCTCCCGATCTTCGCGCCGGCTGGTCGCACACCTTGGACAGCAATGAGGTGCGATTCGGCGGGAACGAGACGAAGGCCATGCGCAGTCCCGGCGCGGTTTTGTGGCGGAAGTCGGTCTAGATCATGGTGTGGGGCACGCGGCTGATCGCTGACGTCACGCTGGAACCTCCGGCGGTGGCAACGTGGCAGTTGAAAGCGTCCGAGGTATCAGCATTGATTCGCGAGCGTGGCTTTGGGGTTGTCGGCCATAACGCGTATTCTTTGCCGATGCGGGCACGCTCCCTTCGTGGATGAGCGCACCATCGTACAGCGGAATATTGATTCTCTCCGCGACGTCGCCGAGATCACGCGCTCGGTGGGAGTCGGAGTAATGATCGAAAACGTGCCGGGGCGATTCAACTCGGCGGTACAACTTGCTCCGATTCTGGATGCGATTCACGGGAGTGCTCTGCACCTTGATATTGGCCACTGTAATTTGTCGGTGACGCAGAATACCGCGGGTGAACTCATCGAGCGTTTCATCGACCGGCTCGCGCATGTTCACCTGCATGATAACCGCGGGGGCCACGCCGATCTTCATCTGGCGCTCGGCATGGGCAACCTTGATGTAGCGGGCTACGTGCGGCAGTTGCGTGCCAGGGGCTACGACGACACCATTACACTCGAGGTCTTTGCGCGGGATCGCCACTTTCCCACATCCAGTCGGGATCGGTTGCGGGCATGGTGGGATCCGGCGGCTTGAGCATGTCACGTACCGGTAAAACTCGCAGGGATGGATCCGCGGCCGCGTTTCGCCGCAAAACTCTGCTTGGATTTGGCGGGCGCGGGCGTAAGTGTCGGTCCTTCCAAAATGAAAATATGCTGTATTGGCGCGGGTTATGTCGGTGGACCAACCATGGCGATGATGGCGTTAAAGGCGCCAAAAATCGAAGTTTACGTCGTGGACATGAATGCCGCCCGGATTGCGGCATGGAAATCCGACATCCTGCCGATCTACGAGCCGGGGCTGGATGAAATCGTGCGTCAGACGCGCGGGAAGAATCTTTTCTTCTCCACGGATGTGGTGGGGGCGATCCGTGATGCCGATGTGATTTTTGTGGCGGTCAACACCCCGACCAAAACCTATGGGGTGGGCGCGGGTCGCGCGGCGGACATGCGTTACATTGAATTGGTCGCGCGGACCATTGCCGAGCACGCGAATGGACCGAAGATCATTGTCGAAAAATCGACGATCCCGGTGAAGACGGCTGAGACGATCAAGACCATCCTCGCGGCCAATTCTGGTGCGCATAAGTTTGAGGTGCTGTCCAATCCCGAGTTCCTGGCTGAAGGGACCGCGATAGCCGATTTAACGGAGCCGGATCGTGTATTGATTGGGGGTGAACGCACGCCGACGGGAGAGGCGGCGATTCAGGTTTTGGCGGACATCTATGCGCATTGGGTGCCGCGGGAGCGCATTATCACAACCAACCTTTGGTCATCGGAGCTTTCCAAGCTGGTGGCGAATGCCTTCCTCGCGCAGCGGATTTCTTCGATCAACTCGATTTCCGCCCTGTGTGAGGCGACGGGCGCGGATGTGGATGAAGTGGCGAACGCGATCGGAAAAGATTCCCGGATCGGTTCAAAATTCCTGAAGGCCTCCGTCGGTTTCGGCGGATCCTGTTTTCAGAAGGACATTTTGAACCTGGTCTATCTCTGCGAGAGCTTTGGTTTGCCGGAAGTCGCCGCGTATTGGGAAGGCGTCGTGAAAATGAACGACTGGCAAAAGCACCGCTTCGCCGCCCGCATCGTGCGCTCGCTGTTCAACAGTGTGGCGGGAAAGAAAATTGCCGTGCTGGGTTTTGCCTTCAAGAAGGACACCAACGACACTCGTGAGTCGCCGGCGATTTCGGTCTGCCGCGATCTCATCGCGGAACAAGCGCATGTGGTGATCTATGATCCCAAAGTCCCGGCGGAAGAAATCCGCGCGGAGGTGTTGGGCAACGAAAGCGATGGCGCCCGGTTGACGATTGTGCAGACGGCGTACGAAGCGGCCGCGGACGCGCATGCCGTTGCGGTGGTCACCGAGTGGGATGAATTCAAACACTTGGATTACAGCCGGGTCTTTGAAGCGATGAAGCAACCGGCGTTTATTTTCGACGGTCGCAACATTCTCGATCTGCCCAAGCTAAAGCAGATCGGCTTTCGCGTTTCGGGAATCGGCAAGTGTTGAGAGTGGAAGCGGCCTGGGGCCGATCGACCCGTTTATTCGAGGAACGAGGCCTGCTTGGGGAGGAGCGCCGCACGCTTGGCGGCTTCCTCGGCGGGCGTCGGGTTGAGATGGCGCGGAGGGCGGGAGGCCTTGAGGGCGACGGCGGCTTCGCGGTCTGTCACGATGCGATCGCAAATCTGGTGGATGTGCAGACGCAACCACTGGGAGGTACTTGATTCGGGGCGATAATCCGCGGGGCCGTAACCGTGGATGCGGCCGGATTGGAGCAGGCGATCGTTCTGTTCGAACTCGGCTGGTTTTTCCGGATTATAGACCGCGTAGGCGCGACCGCCGCCATTCTTGACCACGGAAAAACTCGGCACATCGCTGGGGCCGTCGGCGATATAGATCATGTTCTGAATCGGGATCCGCCGGTCCTCGGCGGCCATCTTGGAGTTGACGTCGATGGCCGGGTTTTTGTTGGTGCCCTTGTTGATCTCGAAGAGGGCGCGGGTCTTCGTGGTGTTGTCGATAACCATGCCGATTTGCGCGATCTCCGAACTGGCATCGAGCGTGAGTTCCTTTTGGCGGAGGAAGCCGGGCTGCAGTGGGTTTTCGATAAACTCGCACGCCCAGATGCCGGCGACGTGTTTGGCAATCGCGCTGCCGCGGATCATCGAGGCGATGCCGGTGCTCACGATGTAATGCTCCATCGTGATATCGTGTTTCACGTACTCTGGCCGTTCCCGGACGAACGACTGCATGCGATCGAAGAAATCCGGCAAACCGGGGTAGAAACGGATGTCGGAACCGCAGTCGAAAAGGACCTTGTTGTTCAGTCCGCCGAGGGGCCCGGCAAGGACGTAGGTCAGAAGGTGGTTGAGGTAGGCGATTTCCGGGGAAAGGTGGTAACCGCGGCGTTTGTAGTGCTCGGCGAGTTTATTTGTCTCCTCCCAAAACGTTGCCTCATCGAGGCCGTAGCGCCGGAAAAGCGGGGACTGCATGTATTCCGGGATTAACGTCTTGTCGAAATCCCAGATGCACGCGATGGTGTTTTGAGTGAAGAGTGTCGTGGCCATTGCTAAACAAAACTGCCGGGCGAATCGCCGGGCGTAGAGTGCTGCCAGTGCTAGCGCAACCGCTGGCGTGCGCAATTCGCAAATCCCTCGTGTGGCCGACTACTCGTAATCACCTCAATGGACGAACTTCCTGATCTCGCCCCGTTTCAGCGCCGCCTCGAAGAACTCGCGGCCCAGATTGCAGCGCCGTCGTTTTATGGCAATCCCCGCCGGGCCGCCGAGGTGACGCGCGAACACCAAAAGCTGACGGAACTCATTTCGGACTATCACACCTTTGAGCGACTCGAGCGCGAAATCGCGGAAGCCGAGGCCTTGGGCAGTGAAGGCGGGGCGGATCCGGAATTGCGCGAACTCGCGGCAGCCGAGATTCCGGATCTGGAGCGACGCCGGGCGGCGTTGCGCGAGGCCGTGCTCCTGGCGATGATCCCGCCGGATCCGACGGATTCCCGCAGCACCGTGATGGAAATCCGGGCGGGCACGGGCGGCGACGAAGCCAGCTTGTTTGCCGCGGAACTGTTTCGGGCGTATTCAAAATATGCGGACTCACACGGTTGGAAGATCCAGCCGATGAGTAGCAGCACGTCGGAACGCGGGGGCTTTAAGGAAGTGATCTTCCTGATCTCCGGGACTGATGTGTACAAACAACTCAAGTTCGAAAGCGGCGTGCATCGCGTGCAGCGCGTGCCCGTAACCGAGGCAAACGGACGGATCCACACGTCGACGATCACGGTGGCGGTGCTGCCGGAAGCGGAAGAGGTCGATGTGCAGATCGATCCGCAAGAGCTCGAAATCACGGTCACCCGCGCGAGTGGACCGGGCGGGCAGGGGGTCAACACGACGGATTCGGCGGTACAGATTATCCACAAACCGACGGGGCTGATTGTATTGTGCGCGGACGAACGTTCACAGCTGAAGAACAAAGCCAAAGCCATGACCGTGCTGCGTTCACGCCTGCTCAAGCGGCGCGAGGACGAGGAGAAGGCGAAGTACGCCGCGGCGCGCCGCAGCCAGATCGGATCGGGGGATCGCAGTGAGCGGATTCGGACCTATAATTTCCCGCAGAACCGGCTGACGGATCACCGCATCGGTTTGACGCTTTATAGCCTGCCGTACGTGATGGAAGGGCATCTCGAGCCGATCATCACCGCGTTGCAGAAAGCGGACTATGAAGAGAAACTCGCGGCGCTGACCGGGCATGATTTTACCCCGGTACGTTCCGTTGCAGACGACGATTGAGATGCTGACCGTTCTCGAGATCATCAAGCGCACGACCGAGTTCTTTGTCGGCAAAGGCATTGAATCGCCGCGGCTCAACGCCGAGCTGCTGATCGGGCACGCGCTCAATCGAAAGCGGATGCAGCTGTACCTGGAATTTGAGCGCCCGCTCAGCGAGACGGAGTTGGAGGGCATTCGGCCACTGGTGCGTCGTCGCGCTCAACATGAACCCCTTCAGTATGTGCTCGGGAGCACGGAGTTTCACGGTTTGAAACTGAAAGTGGACCGGCGGGCCCTGATCCCACGGCCGGAGACGGAGCTGCTGGTGGAGCTGGTCGTGGCGGCGGCGCCGGCAGGAACGCAGCGTATCCTGGATCTGGGGACAGGATCCGGAGCGATCGCGCTGGCTCTGGCGAAAGCATTTCCTTCGGCGGAGGTGGTGGCGGTCGACGTGAGTAAGGAGGCACTCGCTCTCGCGCGAGAGAACACGGTTGCGAGCGATTTAAGCGGGCGCCTCACGTTGCTCGAGTCGGATTGGTTTGCCCGGGTGCCGCGGGAACAGCCCTTTGATTTGATCGTCGCAAACCCGCCTTATCTGACCGCCGAGGAGACCGCGCAGACCTCGCTTGAAGTGCGTGGCTTTGAACCGGTCGGGGCGCTCACGGCGGCGGACAACGGGTTGGCAGACCTTCGGCGGATTATCGCGGAAGCGCCGGCTTTCCTGCGGGATGGAGGCCTCTTGGCTTTGGAGACGGGGATTGCGCAGCATGCGACGTTACTCGATCTAATAACTGCTGCAGGCCTTGTCGCTGGCGAATCGCGACGCGATCTGACGGGTCGTGATCGTTTTATCCTGGCAAGGTGCGCGGGCGGAGCTGCTCACGACTCTGCTCCTGCGGTTTGACCTGAGTCTGGACGCAAAAAGGCGGGCCATCAGGCCCGCCTTTTTTTGACGTTTCAGTCTGCGCTGATGGCTCAACCGCCGGTGCCGGCGGCGGCCGTGAGCGGCGGGCGATTGCTGGCCCATAGTTCACGATTCGCGGCGAGCCCGATTGCGTCGCTCACGACGCGGACGGCTTCCCGGAGATGAACATCGGCCTTGGCCCACGTGCTTTCATCGAAGTCTTCGAGATCCTCTTCGTCATCGCCATCCTTCTTGGGGGCCCGGATTCTGGGTGCGGGCGGTGGACCCAGATAGAAGGGAGTGAAGACATAGTCGTTTTTGGCGAGCCGCTCCTTCTCGAGTTTCATCTCTTTACGGAAAGCATCGTCTTCTTCCTTCTGTCGTTTCCGCTCCTCGAGATTCAGGGAGATTTGCTTCTGTTCCTGCCGCTCCTTGAAGCGATCGACCGTCCGTCGGAGATACGTGAATTCCTCCAGTTTTGATTGTCGGTCGAGGCTGGCCTGACGAAGTGGCGCCAGGATCTTGGCCTCGAGCGGGGTGCCATCGAACAGGCTCGTCTGAATTTTGTCCCAGACTAACGCGCGGGGGAGGTCGGACTCGCCGATCGGCAGGAAATCCTCGATCGAAGGCAGGATGATATCCGGAACCACGCCCTTGAGTTGGGTGGAGTCGCCGCTTGGAAGATAGTATTTTTGAATCGTGAATTTGGCGGCGCCACTCTTTTGAGGCATCTGCGGCGCAACCAACGGTTCACGCTGCATAATCTGTCTCATCTCGATCACTTGCTGCACCGATCCCTTGCCATGAGTTGAGCTGTCGCCAATCACCACGGCGCGACCATAGTTCTGAAGGGCGCCGGCGACGATTTCGGAGGCGGAGGCGCTGAAGCGATCCACGAGGACGGCGAGGGGACCGGCGTAGGAGATCCGGGGATTGTTGTCGTTATCGACATGGATGTCGCCGTTGTAACTCTTCACCTGCACGACCGGACCCTTGTTGATGAACAACCCCGCCAGATCGATGGCTTCGGTGAGGAAGCCGCCGCCGTTTCGGCGCAGATCGAGGACGAGACCGTTGATTCCCTGTTCCTTGAGCTGCTCGATTAATCGGGCGACGTCACGGGAAGCGGTGGTCTTTTCGCTGTCAGTATCTCCGTCATCAGCCGGACCATAAAAAGCGGGAAGGGAGATCACGCCAACGGTCTGCTCAGGGCCTTCTCCGCCAGGCACCTTGAAGACGGCGGCGCGAGCCCGCGCATTGTTCAGTTTCACGGTTTCGCGAGTGATGATGATTTCGCGGCGGACAGAAGAGTCGCCAGCGTCGGAAGGCTGTACGAGCAAGTGGACTTGCGAGCCTTTTTTGCCGCGGATCATGTCGACGATCTTGCGGAGCTTCATGCCGATAATTTCTACGGGTTCGCTCCCGCTTTGGCCGACGGAAATGATCTTGTCGTTGGGCTTCAGTTGTCCGCCGAGGTCGGCGGGGCCACCGGGCACGATTTCACGGACAATACATTGGTCGTCTTCGAGGCCGAGCAAGGCGCCGATTCCGACGAGCTGCAGCTTCATCTGGATGCCGAAGTCCTCGTAGGTCGAGGCGGAGAAATAGCTCGAATGCGGATCATACAGGCGTGCGATCGTGGAGAGGAAAAGCTCGGCGAGATCGTTACCCTCGATGTCGTTCAAATTCTTCAACATCCGCTCGTAACGCTTGCGGATATTGGCCGTGGCTTCCTCTGGTGTCTTCTTATTCAGGAGTTCGCCGACCATCTCGTATTTGAGGCGCTTTCGCCACAGTTCATCGGAGTCGGCGGAATTGGCCGGCCATTCGGCTTTGGCCCGGTTGGCGCGATACGTTTCACTGACGGTCAGGTCGAACTCCTTTTTGAGTTCCTCCATGATCCAAGCGATGCGAGCCTCCACCCGGGTCTCGTAAACGTGGTAGATTTCGTAAGCGGCGTTGATGTTGCCGAGGAAAGCGGTGTTGTAGTAAATGCTCTTCCCGTAGTCCGCCATGAACTTATCCCGGTCGCTACCGAGGAAAAACAGCCGCTGGCCGTCGAGATCGCCCATGTAATCCGGGATAACCTGGGCGTAGTCAGCGGGACGTACATTGTCGTGATTGTAGTGGGCCTGCTCCAGTAGTTTGACGAGGGTGCTGGCCTCACGGGAGAGCGACTGGGCCGTGGAGAATTGCTCGCGATCGGTCGTCGCGGCAAAACTGGTGGCGAGCGTCAGCGCAACTGCGACCGACGCGCTGAGCCGGCGAAATAGACCAAGGGAGCGGATCATGGTGGGTGAGATGGGAACTTGGGTGATTAGATTCACTCGCGGTCAAAACCGGGAGTGACGTGCCCGATGGGTGGGAGCGGCGAAAATTCGTCACGGGGCATAAAGGATGAAGGTGGTGGGCCGGTGCAAGGTCAGGACGAAAATGATCACAATGGGACTCACCTTCGACTTAGAAGATCCTTCGCATTATCGAGCAGCGCTTTCTCGGCCGGGGTGAGTGCACTCAGTCCCTCGCTGTTGATCTTGTCGAGGATGCGGTCAACCTCGGCCCGGATGTTTTCCTTTCCGGTCAAAACCGTTGGAGTGACATCGACCGGCGATTCCGTCGGGGGAACGACGAGGCTGGGTTTTCTGCCGCGCTTCATCCAACGCGGTCGTTCAATCTCATCGCCGCGACGCCGAAACGGCCAAGTGGACTCGTGCACGAATCGGAAGTAGAAAAGCCCAGTGAGAATACCTCCGAGATGAGCGGAGCTCGAAAGACTGATGTCGAACGGCAGCCCGGCCCCGGGAAGCTCGTAAAACATGAACCCGAACGCGGCGATTCCCGCAAATGCCATCACCACATGTTTGGGTCGAAGGGTGACGGGAAAGATGAAAAAAAGCAAAAAGCTGAGTGGCTGCTTGGGCAAAAGGCAGGCGAAGACGGTGAAGAGCGCGGCCACTGCCGGCGTCGCGCCGATGTGAGATTCTCCTCCGCCAAACCGCCAGTGGGCTGCTGCCCAGAGGCTGCCACCTACCACCGTGGCGGAAACGAAGACTCCCAGGAAACGCCCTGATCCCAGCATCGGCAGGAGTTCGCGGCCCAGAAAATAGAGCGCGAAGACGTTGAAGATCCCGTGAATGATGAAACCGGTGCTGTGCAGGAAAACGTGCGTCACCAGCGTCCAGACCCAGCCGCGCTCCAAGGCGGGCACGGAAAGCGCGAGAAAATAGTCGGCGCTGCGGCCAGCGCTCACCCAGGATGACGAAGTCACGAGCTGCACGGCGAATCCCGCGACGATCGCCGAGATGAGCCACGTGAGCACCGACGTCCGCTCCCGAGGGTAGTCATCGCGCAGGTAGGACCGATCGGAGGGCATCGGCTGAACCGTAGCGGGCAGCCTTTCAAACACAAGCCGTCGCAAAGAAATCACTGCCGCTTTTTTGATCAACTCTACCCGGAGTGCAGCACAAACTTCGAGGCCGCTTGACAGTGCCTGATTTTGATCCCCTTATCTCGGCGTCCAACTATGGCGAACAAGTCTGACAAATGGGGTCCTAATGTGCCGGGAAAATTCTACGTCGATCAGCAATGCATCGACTGCGACCTATGCCGGGAGACTGCCCCGTCATTTTTTACGCGCCATGACGAGGGAGGTTATTCCTACCTGTTCAAGCAGCCGACCACCGAGGATGAAATCGCGCAGTGCATGGAAGCCCTCGAAGGCTGCCCGGTCGAGGCGATCGGTAATGACGGCGAAGAGTAAGCCTTTCCGCCTGGCGACCTGACCATACGTCGCCCGTTCAGTCTTTGAACCCGGCCCCACGCCGGGTTTTTTTGTAGCCTTTATTCGCGCCCTGTTAAGGTGAAGTTTGCAATGACCTAAACAGGGCTTGTTTTTCCTGCCGGCGGCACCTACAGGTCCACCGCATGAACGCCGCCCTTCTCACTGCGATCTTAAGTGTCCCTGCCCTGGCGCTTGCGCAGGCCCCGGTTACCCTTCCCGCCGTCGCCGTGCACTCTCCGCGGGTCGCCAATCAGACTCCGGGAGCAACGTTTGCGATGCCGGTATCAGCCCTTCGCTTCGAGCCGCGGGTTGATATCCAGCCGCGGAATCTCGCGGAAGGGCAGGCCGATATCACGCTCCGCGGCGGAATCTTTGAAAATACCGGGTTCCAAATTGGTGCGGTCACGGTCGGGGATCCGCAGACCGGTCACTATTTTGCGGAGTTACCCGTGGCTCCGATGATGCTCGGTGCACCGGAGATCGTCACGGGTGCCGATCTCATCTTCGGGGCGACCAACGCGACCGTTGGCACCATTCGTCAAGGGTGGCGCCCCGTACGGACCACTGGTTTCCTTTCACTCGGGCTCGGCGAGAATCGCTTGCGACGGGGAGATCTTTATCAGGGTTACGCTCGCTCCGTCAACGAGCAGACGCAGATTGGGACCGATGTCTCGATCGCGCACTCACAGTCGGACGGTTCGGTGCCTTTCGGCGAACATCGCTTCGATCGGATTAACGGTCGGATTCAACTCATCCGCGGAAGAGCGCAAACCGATCTGTTCGCCGGGTATCAGGCCAAGTTCTTCGGTTGGCCCAATCTGTACACGCCTTTCAATTCCAACGAAACCGAGAACCTCCAAACGTCGCTGTTCGTGCTGAATCATCGGGTGACGCTGGAGGCGGGTGATTTCATCGAGGCCGGCCTCTATCATCGCCGAAACAAGGACGATTATGCCTTCAACCGTTTCGCTCCCGTGGGCCCGGTCCATCCGTTTCAGCACACAACGTGGGTCACCGGTGGGGCCGTGACGGGCCGCCAGACGATCGGCGTCCTCGCGTTTAACTATCGCGCCGAACATCTGGTCGACGAACTCGAGTCCACGTCGCTGCGCTTCGGGCGTTTCAACGCGCGCCGGTTCACCAAGCTGGCGCTCGTACCCGAGATCGCCTGGGGCGCGTCGGCCGGCGGCCCAACCACCGCCCGCGCGGGTATTGCGTTTGATGATACCAACCGTGATCCCTCGGCCATTTCGCCAGTGCTCGAACTCGTGCGCGTGTTCCCGTCCGGCCGCCTGCGGCGCGTGCACGCGAGCTTCATCGAAACCTCGCAGGTGGCAACCTACACTGCGCTGAACTCGAGTACGACGGCGGGCCTCTTCCGTGGTAACCCGAATCTCGGCCGGCAAACGTCTCGCAATCTCGAGTTGGGCCTTGGTGGGCAGTGGGCCGGGTGGACCGGGAGCGCCGCGGTTTTCTTTCGCCGCGATCGAGCGTTGGTGGATTGGACGTTTCGTCGCGGCGTCACGGCGCGCACGGCCAATGCGGTGGATATCGATGTGGGTGGCTTTGAACTCGTCGCCCACCGGAGCTGGAGAACGGTCGATTTAACCTTGGGCTATACCGGCTTGACGAAGGATGCCGATTACCGCGTCGCCACGGTCGACGCCAGTTTCTATGCGTTGAATTATGCGCGCCATCGGTTCACGGCGGCGGTAACGGCGCGGCTGGGGCATGGGTTCGAACTGCGGCTCGATAATGTCGCGCGTTTCCAAGCGCCCAATCTGCTCCGCACCATCGGTGGCGACGAAGCTTTGAGTAGTGCCGCGGGGCTGGCGTATCGCCCGCGGGCCTGGCGGGGACTCGAAGTTGCCGTGCAGGTGGAAAATCTCTGGGACACGGATTTCCAAGACGTCCCAGCGGTGCCGGCCGCCCGTCGCCAGACGTCGTTTCGACTCACGTATGGCTGGTGATCCCGACTTTGCCATTTGACTTTGTGCGCGCCCAGAAGTTGTTGCGCGCCCATGTCTGCCAACCCGTATCTCGACCCCACCTTTCAGATTCGCTGGTCAGCGTTGACGCCGGAGCTGATTCGTCCGGCGATCGAAACTGCACTTTCGCGCGCGCAAGCGGCGATCGCGGAGATTGCCAGCGGGGATATTGGCAACGTTATGTTTGAGAACACCTTTCTGGCGCTTGAGCGCGCGACGGAAGAGCTGAACGTCACGTGGGGAAAAGTGACCCATCTCCAGTCGGTGGCCGATTCGCCGGAACTCCGGGAAGCGCACAACGCCATGCTCCCGAAAGTGTCCGCATTCTATGCGAGCATTTCGCTGAACGCGCCGGTGTGGGCCCGGTTGAAAGCCTTGGCCGAAAGTCCCGCGGCGGCGGCATTACAGGGGATTTACCGTCGGTTTTTTGAAGAGACGCTCAAGGATTTTCGCCAGGCGGGGGCGGATCTTCCGGCGGAGCAGCGAGCCCGGCTGGAAGGGTTGCAAACTGAACTCGCGCAACTAACGCAGAAGTATTCGGAGAATGTCCTTGATGCGACCAACGGTTGGCAGCTCGTGGTGGAGGACGAGCAGCGGCTCGCGGGTCTTCCCCCGCATGCGAAAGCCGCGGCACGGCGCGGTGCGGAAGCCAAGGGGCTGGGCGGCTGGCGGTTCACCCTGCACATGCCGTCACAGGAGCCGTTCATGACGTATCTTGAGGATTCAGCGCTGCGGCAGGAGATGTGGACCGCCGCCGCCCAACTCGGCGCGTTGCCGCCTCACGATAACACGCCGTTGATCGGGCGTATCCTCACGCTCCGCGCCGAGAAGGCCGCCTTGCTCGGAAAGCGGCACTTTGCCGATCTCGTGCTTGAGCGCCGGATGGCGAAATCAGGGGAACACGCGCTCGCGTTCATGGAAGACATGCAGGCGCGGGCCGCGGGTGCGTTTGCCCGGGAGACCCAGGAGTTGGAAGCGTTCAAGGCGCAGCAGACGGGTAAACCTGTGAGCCGACTCGCCCCGTGGGATCTCGCGTTCTGGGCGGAAAAGCTGCGCAAGAACCGCTACAACTTCGAGGAGGAAGCCTTGCGGCCGTACCTTCCCATGAACCGGGTGATCGCCGGGCTGTATGAACTGGTCGGGCGGGTCTTTGGGCTGCGGGTGGTGGAACGCGACGCACCGGTGAAGGGCCAGGAGGTGCCCGACGCGGTCGAGACGTGGCATCCGGAAGTGAAGTTCTATGACCTCTACGACCGGCAGGACCGGCACGTCGGCTCGTTCTATGCCGACTGGCATCCGCGCGAATCGAAACGCGGCGGCGCCTGGATGAACTATTTGATTACCGGCGGACCCATGCCAGGTGGCGGGCGCGCCCCGCATCTCGGGCTAATTTGCGGCAACATGACCCCGCCCGAATCGGCGAGTGCGGACGCGAAGCCGGCGCTGCTGACGCATCGCGAGGTGGAGACCATTTTCCACGAGTTTGGTCATTTGCTGCATCACCTGCTCGGCGAAGTGGAAATCAAATCGTTGAACGGAGTAAACGTAGCATGGGATTTTGTGGAGCTTCCTTCGCAGATCATGGAAAACTGGACGTGGGAGCGGGAGAGCTTGGATTTGTTTGCGCGCCACCATGAGACCGGCGCGACGATTCCGGAGGAGATTTTTGAGAAGATGGTCGCGGCCAAAAATTTCCGTTCGGCGACCGTGACCATGCGCCAAGTGGCGTTCGCCCGGATGGATCTCCTGCTTCACATGCGCACGGAGGAGCTTTTGCGGGAAGCGGACGTGGAGCCGAAAGTGCGGGCGCTCATTGCGGATTGTCTGATTCCGACGGAGCCACCGGCGCCGACGATCGTGAAGCGTTTCACGCATGTGTTCTCCGATCCGGTCGGCTATGCCGCGGGTTATTACTCCTATAAATGGGCGGAGGTGCTCGATGCCGATGCCTTTACCCGGTTCAAACGGGAAGGGCTGTTTAGCTCGCAGGTGGGATCCGAGTTCATTGAACATGTTTTGAGTCGGGGAAATTCCGAGGATCCCGCGGAACTGTTTCGGGCGTTTATGGGTCGTGATCCAGACCTGAACGCGCTCCTTCAGCGCAGCGGCCTGGTGCCAGCCGCGTGAAGATGCGCGGGCGGTTTCCAGAATCGCCCCATGCGTCGTAGACTCCTCTTTCTCCTGCTCGGCCTCGCCGCGGGACTGCTGGTGATCATTGCAACCCTGCCTTGGTGGCTAGGAATTGCGGCGAAATCCATCGCACCCGGGCGCGGCTTCACTTTCGCCAGTTACGAACGGATCGGCTACAGCCGCTTTGCGCTAACCCAAGTAGAGTACCAGCGAGAGCGAGTGCGGGTAACCGCATCGCGGGTCGAAGCGGATTCGCCCGTCCTTTTTTTAATGCGACGCTGGCGGGACCGACCCAATCCAATTCACGTGGCGGAGTGGCAGGTTCATGTCGCTCCAGCCACCGGTCCGGCGAAGCCGTCCACCTCAGATCGCGGCTGGACCCCGCTGAACCGTTTGCTGCAACGCATCGCTGGACACCTGGATTCCTGGGCGCCCCACGTCACGGCCGAAGCCGGATTTGTGCGCTGGCCCGGCGCGGAAATCGGGACGGAACGGGCAACGTGGAAATCGCGTGAACTCACGGTCGGGGCGCTGCGCTATCGCGATCTGGCCGCGGATGCGTCGCTCGCGTTTGGGTCCGGGGTGGACGCCCTGAAGCTAAGCGCCCGATCGCTCGACGGAACGATGAGCCTCGCGCTCGAAAGTGACGGCCCGCAGGTCAAAGGAAACGGGGCGTGGTTGGAGCAGCCGGCAAGCATCGAGGCGCGCTTCGGTGCGACCGGCTGGCTTCCG
>CAYVDZ010000050.1:0-504 GCA_964450575.1 uncultured Opitutus sp. | reverse complement strand
GGCTTCCGGCCGAGGCCGCGCTGAACGCGGTCGAATGGAACGTTCCCGGTGATCGACTAAAACTGGAGGCTTTTTATCAACGAGTGCGCGGGTCGGCGCAAATCGAATGGCGGGACCAGAAACTTACGGCCGACGTCAACGTAGTCAGTGAACCGATTCCGGATAAGCCTGCGCCGCCGCTGACCATTGATCTCCGCGGTCAAGGCGATTGGACTGCGTTTACGATCGAGGCGCTGCAGATCATATTACCCGGCATTGGCGCCCGGTTGAGTGAGCCGGTGACGGTCGAAAGAAACGGAATCCTGCGCGGCGAAGGTGCGCGGCTCGCCTTGCGGGCAGACCTCGGCGGGCAGCCGTGGTTTGCGGCGGAAGGCATCGTGACCGGAGAAGCGACGGTGACATCGGGAGCGACGGCCGTGCCGCTTGTGACCTTTGCAGCGCAGGCGACAGACTTTCAGGCGTTCGCGATGAAGCTGGCCGGGGCCGAGGCGGACGGAACGTTGG
>CAYVDZ010000049.1:11717-14616 GCA_964450575.1 uncultured Opitutus sp. | reverse complement strand
GCCGTCACCCCGGCGACGGCTTCCGCAGCCCCCGCCGCAGCCCCCGCCGCAGCTCCAGCTCCAGCTCCGACCTCTGACCGTCCTCAGCGCGATCACCGCGGTGGGTTTGGTGGCGGTGGCGGCGGCTTTCGTGGACACGGTGGGAACCGCGGTCCGGGCGGCAATCGTGGTCCTCGTCGCGACAATCGCGACAAGCCGCAGGAAGGCGACGGCCCCCAGATGATCGAGAAGGTCGTCTTCATCAATCGTTGTGCCAAGGTCGTTAAGGGCGGCCGGCGGTTCTCGTTTGCCGCTCTCGCCGTCGTTGGCGATGGCAAGGGCAAGGTGGGAATCGGCTACGGAAAGGCCAATGAAGTCCCTGATGCGATCAAGAAGGGCACCGCAAATGCCCATAAGCATCTGATTTCCGTGAAGCTAAAGGGAGACACGATCCCTCACAGCGTGATGGGCGAATACGATGGCGGTCGCGTCATGCTGAAGCCCGCGTCCCCCGGTACGGGTTTGATTGCCGGTGGTGGTGTGCGTGCGGTCCTCGAAGCGGCTGGGGTGAAAAACATCCTCACGAAGTCCATGGGCTCCTCCAATCATATCGCCGTTGTCCATGCTACTCTCGAGGGGCTGCGTCAGCTCCGCCTGAAGGAGACCATCGACCACATTCGCCAAAGCAGCTGAGGCACCCTTGCCCAGTAAAATCCGAGTCGCTCGCGACCATAGGATCGCGAGCGGCGCCCACTAAAGGAACTAAATGAAACTCCACGAACTCAAAAATGTCCCCGGTGCGATTCACCGGAAGAAACGCGTCGGATGCGGTGAAGGCGGTGGCCATGGGAAGACCAGCGGTCGCGGCGGTAAGGGCCAAAGCGCTCGATCCGGTAGCAGCATCCGTCCTGGTTTCGAAGGCGGTCAGATGCCCCTTTATCGTAAGCTCCCCCATCGCGGTTTTAATAACTATAACCACCGGGTGGAAATGGCGATCGTGAACCTGGGCGACCTCGCCACGCTTGATGCCGCGATCACTGAAGTGAATCTGCAAGTCCTCGCCGGGAACGGATTGGTCCGTTCGGGTGAGCCCTGCGTCAAGATTCTGGGCGATGGCGAACTCACCCGCGCGCTGAAGATCACCGCCGCCAAGTTTTCCGAATCGGCCAAGGCCAAGATCGAGAAAGCCGGCGGTCAGGCTATCGTCCTTTGAATCGCTGAGGCGCGTCATTCCCTGACGCGCCTCTCCGCTCTTTCGCTCCTCGCGTTCAACCTTTCGTTCTCCCTGTGTTTTCTGCTTTTACGAATTCACTGAAGATTCCGGAGCTTCGCTCTCGCATCTTCTACACCCTGTCCCTGCTGTTTGTGGCGCGCGTCGCCGCCCACATTCCACTTCCTGGAATCGATCCGTATCCTTTGCAGAGGTTTTTCGGCGAGCAGGCCGCAAGCGGAGCTGGAAACCTGATCGGCCTCTATAATATGTTCACGGGTGGAGCCCTGACCAAGGGAGCCATCGCGGCACTGGGTATCATGCCCTATATTAGTGCTTCGATCATATTTCAGTTAATGACCGCAGTCGTACCCACGCTCAGTCGTTTGCAGCAGGAAGGGGACGTCGGACGTCAGAAACTGACGCAATATACCCGTTACGCCACGGTGGTCATCTGCGTGATCCAAGGTACGCTCCTTTTGCTCGCCTTGCAGAACCCTGGTCAGCTTTTCCCCGGATACGACGTCGCCACCTATGGCTCCATCGTTATAACCGAGAAGTGGAGTTTCATCCTTACGTCCGTGGTGTTCATGACGGCAGGAACGATGCTCCTCATGTGGCTCGGTGAGCAGATCACCCAGCGTGGTATCGGCAATGGTGTCTCTCTCCTCATTACCGTTGGTATTTTGGCGGATCTTCCCGGAGCTGCCCAACAAACCTATAGTTTGTTTGTCCGTCCTGTGGGCACCGGGCAGAGCCTCGGATTGATGCATGCGGTGGTCATGATTGCCTTGTTCCTGATTGTCACCATGGGAATCATCGCAGTGGTGCAAGGGCAGCGGAAGATTCCGGTTCAATATGCCAAGCGGGTCGTCGGCAACAAGGTCATGGGCGGGCAAAGCTCATTCCTGCCGCTGAAGGTAAATTACTCCGGCGTCATGCCGGTGATCTTTGCGAGCGCGATCCTTCTGTTCCCCCAGCAAATCTTTTCGTGGGTCGGCGCGCATTTCGAACTGAAGTTTCTGA
Organism: uncultured Opitutus sp.; assembly: GCA_964450575.1. Taxonomy (GTDB): domain Bacteria; phylum Verrucomicrobiota; class Verrucomicrobiia; order Opitutales; family Opitutaceae; genus ER46. The sequence goes on along the minus strand of CAYVDZ010000049.1, from coordinate 12,401 downwards.
GCGACTTCTCCAACAATCTCCTTCGGGGACATTGGACGTATTACGTGCTCTACACGATGCTGATCCTGTTTTTCAGCTACTTCTGGGTATCGGTCATGTTTAAACCAATCCAGATTGCGGATGATTTGAAAAAGTATGGTGGTTACATCCCCGGAGTTCGTCCGGGAGCACCCACGGCTCAATTCCTCGATTTCATCATGACGCGGCTGACGTTGGCCGGAGCGATCTTCCTGACAGTGATCGCTATTATGCCTGACGTTCTGCTTTTCGAGCTGAATGTTCCAACTCGCATCGCCTACTTCTTCGGTGGTACCGGCATGCTCATCACGGTTGGCGTTATCCTGGACACCATGCGTCAGATCGAAACCTTCCTCCTGCAGAGGCATTACGACGGCTTTCTTAAAAAGGGCCGGATTCGCGCCCGCAGCGCGAACCCACAACAAGGTGCGGCCAGCGAAGCTTTGAGCCACGAGGCGGTAATGAAGATTGCGCTCCCGATGTTAGGATTGCTGGTTCTCGGAACGGGAATCTGGGCATATAAAGCATTCTTAAAATAAGTTCTTTACTCCGGCGTCTGTGGCTGGCATCTACGATCCTTTTGCGGGAATTGGCCCCGCTGTTAAAGCCAAGTTGGTAGTCCTCGGTAACTTCGACCTTCATCTTGAAGGTCTTATCTCCCGAGCC
>CAYVDZ010000049.1:0-11707 GCA_964450575.1 uncultured Opitutus sp. | reverse complement strand
GGCCGGAGATTTCGCGACGCACGGCTTCGGCCGCTGCGACGGAAGCAAACTTGTTGGCGTTAATGCGCCGCTGGTTTTTCTCGCGCAAACCTGATGCGGGCTTTGTCTTAACGGACTTCCCGGCTACGCTGCTCCAAGCAAAAGTGTTGGATGAATGGCTCGATACTCGCGACGAGGGACTCAGCGGTGTAATTATCGCCCCTTCCGCTGATCCCTCCCTCATCCAACATTATAGCACGCTTGGTTTCTCTGTGAAACCAGCACTCTCGCAGTCACATGACGATACCAATTAAAAACAAAACTGGTATCGGCAAAATGCGGGAGGCATGCGCCATTGCAGCGACGGTCCTTGAACAACTCAAGCCGCTCGTAAAGCCAGGCGTTTCAACCCAAGACTTGGAAGAAGCCGGCCGCGATTGGATCGCGAGACTCGGCGCCCGCAGTGCCTGTTACGGGTACACCCACGGTTCGCGTCGCTACCCCGCCCATACCTGCATCTCTGTGAATGAAGAAGTCGTTCACGGGATACCCTCCTTCAAACGGATCCTTCGCGATGGCGATATCGTATCACTCGATGTCGTCGTCTGGCATGACGGTTACGTTGGAGATAACGCCTTTTCGGTTCCTGTAGGGGAGACTTCCCCAGACAAGCAAACCCTCTTAAGCGTTACTCGTGAGGCGCTTGACCTCGGAATTAAACAAGCCGTGGTCGGTAACCGCATCGGGGATATCTCTTACGCCATCCAGCGTTATGTTGAGGCAAACGGCTTCAGCGTCGTCCGCGATATGGTCGGCCACGGCGTCGGCGTTTCGATGCACGAACCACCGGAAATTCCGAATTTCGGTCGACGAGGAAGTGGAGACCGCATCAAGGCCGGTATGACGCTCGCGATCGAGCCAATGGTCAACATGGGCGGTTACAAAACAAAAACCCTCTCAGATGGGTGGACGATTGTAACCTCCGACGGTTCGTCCTCGGCTCATTTCGAACACACCGTCCTTACGACCGAACAGGGCCCCGAGATCCTCACTATTCCGCGCGCTTCATCTCCTCCGATCTCTCTTCCAGTATAATTCTTTCCCGTCTCTTCGCATCTTCTGCCCGGGGTTAAAACCCTGCATCACTCTAAACAAATTCCTCAACCAGACTAAACATCATGCCTCGTCTCCTCGGCGTCGACATCCCCGCGAAGAAAAAAGTCGCGTATTCCCTCCGTTATATTAACGGCATCGGTCCTACCCGTGCTGACCTGCTTGTTAAAGAAGCGGGCCTGAATCCTGACATGCGGGCGCAGGATCTTACGGAAGAGCACCTCAACAAGATCCTCCATCTTATCACCGAGCATAAGTGGGTTCTAGAAGGGGACCTTCGACGCGAGATTGCGAGCAACCTCAAGCGACTGCAGGCCATCAATTGCTATCGCGGCGTTCGTCACCGCCGCAGCCTTCCGGTCCGCGGTCAACGCACGAGCACGAATGCCCGCACGCGCAAGGGTCCCCGCAAGACCGTGGGCGTTACGAAATCAAAAGAATAACAAGAACCTCAGTGCTGACGGCAAGACGGTGCGCCTTCGCTCCCTTTTACCGGCATCCCTCTCCCCTTTACTCACATGGCCGAAGAAAAGTCCGCTCCCAAGAAAGAAAAGCCGATCAAGGCTGCCACCGCTCCCGTTGAGAGCTCTGTTGCCCCTGCTGGCGACAAGAAAGCCAAGGGCCCGAAGTCCGCTGGCGATAAAGCTGCCAAATCCGCTGAGGGTGCAGCCCCCGGCGCGCCTGCTGGTGGCGCTCCCGCCAACGAAGCGAAGCAGGTCGAAATGGTTCACGGGGTTGCCAAGCAGCCCACGGCCGAAGATCTTCTTAAGGAAGAGCTCGGCGCGATCAAAGTTCGGAAGGCCAAGGGCTCGAAGAACGTCAGCTCTGGTGTCGCCAACGTATTGGCCTCGTTTAACAATACAATTGTTTCGATTACCGACCCGAAGGGCGCGGTAATCGCCTGGTCGTCCGCTGGTAAATGTAATTTCCGCGGTTCCCGGAAATCAACCGCCTATGCCGCGCAAGTCGTGGCTCAGGATGCGGCCCGTAATGCGATGGCCCACGGTTTGAAGGACATTACGATTCGGGTTTCCGGCCCGGGTCTGGGTCGCGATTCCGCCATCCGGGCGCTTCAAGCGATCGGTCTCGAGATCACCTCGATCATCGATGTCACGCCGATCCCGCACAACGGTTGCCGGCCTCGCAAGCGGCGCCGCGTTTAATCCGACGCTCGACCTGTAACTTTACTAAACACTTCGTCCCTCTTTTAAAATGGCTCGTTATACCGGCCCTACTACTCGCATCAGCCGTCGTTTTGGTCAGCATCTGCTGGGTTCTGGCAAGGCTTTTGAACGCCGCGGCTATCCTCCGGGGCAGCACGGTCCCAAGCTCCGTCGCAAGGTCTCGGAATATGCCGTGGGCCTGAATGAAAAACAGAAGCTCCGTTATATTTACGGGCTTCTTGAGCGGCAATTCCGCCGGGTCTTCGAAAATGCGAAGAAGGAGCGCGGCGTCACAGGCGAACGTTTCCTGCAATTGCTCGAGACCCGCCTCGACAGCACCGTCTATCTTCTCGGCCTGGCCAAGAGCCGCGCGGCGGCGCGCCAGTTCGTCAATCACGGGCATATTCGCGTCAACGGCCATAAGGTTGATATTGCGAGTTATAATGTTCTGCCTGGTGACGAGATCGAGGTGAAGAATACCTCGGCATCCCGCCAGCTTGCCACCCGTTGTCTGGAAGAGAGTCGCATCCGCAATGTTCCTGGCTGGCTTACGATGAACGCAGAAACGTTTAAGGCCACTGTTGTACGTCTCCCGACGCGCGAAGAGATGACCCAGGACGTCAACGAGCAGCTCATCGTCGAGTTCTATTCGCGCTTCTAAGCCCGATCTCCGCCCAATCCCTATTTATACACGCTCCACGTCAGAACTCCCCAGCCATGCCAAAACGTCTCGGAAAGTTCGAACTCCCCAACAAGCTCACCAAGGTCGAGGAAGGCGCCACGCCAACCTACGCGAAGTTCATCGCAGAGCCTTTTGAAGCCGGTTACGGACACACGGTCGGTAATTCGCTCCGTCGCGTCCTCCTCAGTTCAATTGAGGGGGCTGCCATCTCTTCGATTAAAATCGATGGCGTAAATCACGAATTCCAGTCCATCGATGGAGTCGTCGAAGACGTGACCGATATTGTTCTTAATCTGAAAAAAGTTCTGATCGTTTCGCACAAGCGAGACTCCATCAGTCTTCAGATCAAAGCCAGCAAAGCGGGTGCCGTCACCGCTGCTGACATCCAAGTCGACGCCAATATCACGATCGTTAACCCTGACCAGGTGATTTGCACCCTCGACTCGAAGCGCAACTTCGAAGCCGAGATCGAGATCAAGACCGGTCGCGGCTATTATCCCGGCGAATCGAACAAAAAGGAAGAGCAGGCGATTGGGGTAATCCCGATTGATTCGCTTTTCTCTCCCGTTCGCCTGGTCAAGTACTCGGTCGAGGCAACCCGCGTCGGCCAGATCACAGATTACGATAAGCTGATTCTGGAAATCTGGACCGATGGCCGCATTACCCCCGATGATTCCCTCAAGCAGGCCGCTTCGATTCTGAAGCATCACCTCGATGTTTTCGATCGCGTCAGCGAGGAAGCCTACGAATTCGAGAACCAACAGTCGGAAGTAAGCGAGGAGCAGAACAAGCTTCGCAAGCTCCTGAACATGTCGGTTAACGAGATCGAGCTTTCCGTCCGTGCCGCGAATTGCTTGAACAACGCCAATATCACGACGGTCGGCGAATTGGCGATGAAGACCGAACAGGAGATGCTGAAGTATCGTAACTTCGGCAAAAAGTCCTTGAACGAAATCAAAGAGAAACTCGAGGCTTTGGGCCTTTCTCTTGGGATGAAGTTCGACGAGCGGCTCCTTGATACCAAGAAAGAATCCTGAGTAAAACCGGGGCCGTAATGGGCGCGCGGAACCCCGGGTTCCGCGTACCCATTGGCTACGTTCAAAACCATTTATAAATTTGGCCTCGCGCCGTCCGCTGCCGCCCAACGCTGCGACCGGATTGCCGATCGGGCGCCACTAAAAGCCAATAAATCATGCGTCACAATAAGCACCACGCCTCACTCGGCGTTACCCGCGAACATCGCGCGGCGATGTTATCCAATATGGCCGCCTCGTTGATCGAGCATGGCCGTATCCAGACCACTTTGACGAAAGCCAAGGTCCTGCGTCCGTTCATCGAGAAAGTTATCACCAAAGCCAAGCAGGCCGCGGCGAAGACCGAGAAGAAGGACCAGATCCATCTGCGTCGTCTCGCTCTGGCGGATGTTCGTAATGAGGATATGATCACGAAGCTGTTCAACGAAACCTACAAGGAATTCGCGAACCGCAACGGTGGTTACACCCGGATCTACAAGCTCGGCGCTCGTCAAAGCGACGCTGCTGAAATCGCGTTGATCGAGTTCGTGAAGGCCGATGATCCCGGCTATAAGAAACAGAGGAGCAGCTCGAAAAAGAACCGCAATGGCCCGAAGGCAAAGAAGCCAGCCGCCGCGGTCGAGGCACCCAAGGCCGAAGCTCCAGTCGCCGCCGAATCACCGGCGACTGAAGGCGAAGCCAAAGCCTGAGGTTAGTCCGATCGTGTTTTTCCGAATGCGCCGGCCTTTGGTCGGCGCGTTTTTTTTGGGTATTCCGCGCCTTGGATTTTCCCGTTGTCCGCGAGGTGTCGCCCGGAATGACGGACCGCGAGAGCGCGGGGAGGCGTGCTTTGGTTGGAATCATCCTGCCAAAGGCGGGTCGATACCGTCCCACAACGACGCGGCTATCAGCGTACGGCTTGGCGCGTCTGAGCGTGAGCATGCTTGGCGCCGGAGCTTTGATCCCTCACGTTGAGCGCGGATGTTCGAGTTCACCACCGCGATTGTCATCTACTGCTTCGGCCTGGCCGCAGCCTTTCTCGGCTTTTGGTTTTACTATGACCGCCGGGACTATCGGCGGTTTGAGTTGGAACGACGTAAAGCCAGCTTTCACTGTATTCGGTGTGATGCTCTCTACGCAGCACTGACCGGGACGGATCTTTGCCGGTGTCCAAAGTGCGGACACGAGAACGCCCGGTTGCATTTTTGATCGGGCCGACTCACCGCACGTTCCTCCGGCGTTCCCTTCTATTTCGAATAGTCCGCCTCCACTAGCCCTTCTCCGCCCCGCTCGTGCCATAGACGAGTATCGTCGATCCAGGCAGTGGATTCGCTCCGAGATACATGCGGGTGAAGTCGCGCTGGGCCTTGAATCCGAGACTATAGAGGTATCGGGCCGCATCGGGATTGGGGCCTGGAATATCCAGGAATAGTCGGCGGCCCGGAACCCGATCCATGAACGCGTTGAACAAGGAATGTGCGATCTCAGGGGATCGTGCCGCCCACGGGCCAAGTTGAAGTGTCGCCGCTCCTTCCCGCGCGATCAGATAGCCGCAGACGTGCGTCCGGTCGTAGGTCACGAAGCAAAGATCCGGAGATCGCGTGATCAACGATGAAAACACTTTTGGTCGCGCTACCCCAAATACCCTTATATCAAAATCAGTAACCTGCTGGATGTGGCCTGCGGTGAACGCCTGGACTTCGTGTTCGCCTGAACTCCGCGGCGTTGCCGTCGGCGTGGTCCCTTCGAAGCGGGTGAGGTTATATTCCTCGCAGAAGCCTAACGGCAAATAAACTTTTTTACCGGCCGGAGTAGCGTCGAGCTTAATCGAAATCGCTCCCTGCCTTTGCAGCCAGGCGACCGCATGGCGCAGCAAGGTGTTGCCCACTCCGCGCCGGCGTTTTTCCGGATGCACGAGTACCATGCCAATCCAGCCGATCTTTCCATCGTAGAGGATGGTGGTGGCGGTGCCGGCGGGTGCGCCACCGATGTCCGCGATGAAACAACCGTTAGGCGCATACTCCAGGAATCCGACCCAGTCGCGTGCGGTTTGGTTCCAGCCCGCGAGGGATCTCAGTGAATCCGCAAACGGTATATCTGCCGGCGTCATCACACGCACCGAGATCGAGGCCGAAGCTGGATTCATCGTGCGCCCTCGTTTCAATCGTCTTTTAGGGTCGTTCGCTCTCGGGCTTACAACGTCGCTTTGATCTTGGCGCTGATCGCGATGTAGTCTGCTTCCGAAAGGAGCTGTTTATTTGCCGGCATCATTTCAAAGGGCGCGCCCCACGCCGCGCCCCCTTCATACTTCGGAACGATATGCATGTGCAGGTGCGGCAGCTTGTCCGAATAGGCGCCGTAATTAATCCTGGTGGGACCAAAGGCGTTTTTGATCACCTGCGCGGCCCGCGCGACATCTCGCATGAACATCGTCAGTTCGTTGTCCGGCAATTCGTAGAGCTCGTTTACATGCGAGCGATACGCCACGACGCACCGACCGCGGTGGGTCTGCTCCTTGAATAAATAAAGGGTCGAGACCGACATCGGTGCGACTTCGATCATCAGATCTTTCAATCGTTGGTCTTGGCGGCAATTGAGCAGTCAGGGAGTTCGCTCATGCGCACGAAACGCTGGGATCACTCGAGTTCGTCGTCGATCGTGAACTCGAATGCGCCGTTGGTTTCAGAACGGAGGAGTTCGCTGATCTGCACGCTCAATTCAAAGCGAGCGTTCGGCGACGCGCCCGGGTGGTGAACATCTGAGGAAAGTCGATCACCAGATTCACCTGAGGCTCGGATCCGCGCGATTCATGGACCTCGATGGTGCCGCGCATTCCGGTCGGCGGATTGTGGCGGTCGTGGCGCGATTTCACCAGCACAAGGCTGCCGTGGAGCTGTCGGAGATTAATCATCATTGGCCCGGGTTCATCTGACGGTTGGAGATGTCACCGCAAAGACCCGATGGTTCGGCCCTGGTTCACCGTCACAGTTTGATCTGCGAATCGCGCTCGAGCGTGGTTGCCGGATGCCTGCTTGCAGGCGTGCGAATCCTCGGCCTATTTCTTCGTTCCCACGCGTGTCCACTCCTGCCTCAATCATTCCCTACTCGGACCCTTACGAGCCCCGTCCCACGTTCGCGCAGCGCAACCGTCCCTTGCTCGCCGCCGGAGCGGTTTTTTTCTTCACCGTGTTGTTGGCGGTGCTCTCGTTTCCGCCGTTTAAGATTCCTGAGCTCGCGTATGTGATGCTCTTACCGGGCATCTACTGGGCCTATACGCGCCCACCTCTCAAGCTCTTCGGCGTCACGATGTTCGCCGCTCAGGCGTTGGCTTGGACAATCCTGCTTGGATGGCTCCACCATGTTACTTGGTTCGGCCTCTTCTTATTGGGGCCTTTTGTTGGCGCTTGGGTCGGTACGTGGTACTTGGCTGCATGGTGGCTGCTCCCGCGAATCATCGGAAAGCCTACTCCGGTGCGACTCATGGTGATGCTTGGCTTGGCGGGTTTGTGGGTGGTCATCGAGTGGACGCGCTCGTGGCTCCTCGGCGGCTTTCCTTGGTTGCCGCTGTCGGCGAGCCAGTGGGAGCGCGCAAGTATTCTGCAGATCGCGGCGTTCACCGGCGCCTATGGGATCTCGTTCGTCCTGGTCATGATGAATTTAGGATTTGCGGCGTATGCCCATCGACTTTTCCGCGAAGGAGCGACCGGATTCAACAAGCGCAGCCAGGAATTCTTTCTCGCCCTCTTTGTGTTGCTCGCGACCGTCTCGGTGCACTTCCAGGAGCTCTTTAACCGCCGTGGTCACAGTCAGCCCTTGGCGAGGATTGCGGTGGTGCAGCCGTATATCCCGCAGGATGTGAAATGGGACCCAGCGCGTGCGGCCGATATCCTCGACGTGTTGCAGGCGACCACGCTGGCCGCGGCGCGGACGCGGCCTGATTTGATTCTCTGGCCCGAAGCGACCACGCCGATGGCCGTTCGCGGAGACTCAACTGCGAAGACCTTTGTCGAGTCGTTGGTGAAGTCCGCGGGCGTCCCGCTTCTGCTGGGCTCGATTGCCATCGAGAAAGCAAACACTCCCGAGGAAGCGTGGTACAATGGCGCGTTTCTGGTGACGCCGACCGGGGGTCTGGCGGAGGGTTACTATGCGAAGCGCAAGCTCGTGCCCTTTGGAGAATTCGTGCCCCTACGTCCGCTCCTGGGTTGGATTGGCAAATTCGTGCCCATCGGCGGCGACTTTGCCCGGGGTGAAACCTCCGCCCCCATCCTCGCTTTTCTGGGGAACACGCCGGTGGTGATTGGTTCGCTGATCTGCTACGAAGATATTTATCCCCATCTCGCCCGCTATAGTGCGCTGGGAGGTGCGACCTTGCTGACGGTTCTCACGAACAACGGCTGGTTCGGCGAAGGCGGTGCCGCTTATCAACACGCCGCGCATTCTGTCTTGCGCGCGGTCGAGACCCGCCGCCCGGTTCTCCGCGCGGGTAATGGCGGTTGGAGTGGTTGGATCGATGAATTTGGCAATATCAGAAGCGTCGTCACCAATGATACAGGGAGTATTTATTTCCGCGGCACGCGGACGATCGAGGTGCAGCGCGATGGGCGATGGATTGAGCAGAACACAGTCTATACTGAATACGGCGACTGGTTTGTCGTCGTGGGCGCCGGCCTTGCCTCCCTCGCATTTACTCTCCTGGCGAGTGGGGGAGGAGTGGTCCCCGTCTTCACCAAACCAGCCGACAGGGCACCCGAGGTTTTGTGAAGAGCCTTCACGCCGCGATCCCACCGGTGTCTTCATCGGAGTAACCGGAGGGAGCGACCAAGTGCAGGCTTCACATCCATGGCCGGAACGCCACGTTGAGAGCTCTCATGTCACTGCGTTACCCTGCTCCTGCCTTGTGCGAGTTCGCGGCCAGTCTCCTCCAGCACGCCGGTCTTGATTCCGAGAAAGCGGCGGTCGTCGCCGAGGTGCTGATCGAGGGCGACTTATTAGGCCACACCACCCACGGTCTGGCTTTGCTTCCCGGATATTTGGGCGAACTCGAAAAGGGCGCCATGACCAAGTCGGGGGAACCTCACGTGCTGGCGGACTATCCGGCGGCCGTCACTTGGGACGGGCAGCGTCTTCCCGGACCGTGGCTGACCGTCCGCGCCCTCGATCTGGCAATGGATCGGGCCCGGGTTAACGGCACGTGTACCGTGGTGATTCGTCGCAGTCATCATATCGCATGCCTCGCGGCCTATTTGCAGCGAGCCACGGATCGTGGTTTCATGGCCTTGGTGACATGCTCAGACCCGGCTGTGAGCAGCGTCGCGCCCCACGGTGGTCGACGCGATGTGTTTACGCCCAATCCGCTCGCCGCCGCTTGGCCCACCGAGGGGCTGCCGGTGATGATCGATATCTCGATGTCCGTCACCACCAACGCGCTGACCAAGCGTCTCTATACAGAAGGGAAACGATTTCCCGCCACGTGGGCTCTCACCGCTGACGGCGAGCCGACAGACGATCCGGCCGCCCTCTTTACCCAGCCACCGGGAACGCTACTCCCGATCGGCGGGATCGATCATGGACATAAAGGATATGCACTCGCCCTCCTCGTGGAGGCGTTGAGCGGTGGGCTTGCAGGCCATGGCCGCGCGGATCCGGTCGAGGGGTGGGGCGCCACCGTGTTTGTTCAGGTCTTCAACCCGGCGCTGTTCGGTGGCGCGGACGCCTTTCGACGTCAGACCGAATGCGTCGCCGCCAAGTGCCGCGCCACCCCGCCACGCCCCGGGTTCGAAAAGGTCCGACTCCCCGGTGAGTCCGGTTTGCACCAGCGGGCGGAACAACTGGAGCACGGCGTCGTGCTCTATCCTGGCATCCTGTCCAATTTAAAACCGTGGGCGGACCGATCCGGAGTCGCCCTGCCGTCCGCGTTATAGTTTAATATTAATCCTCGGAATAGGCTCGGCGCCGGGTTAGTCCTGAAAGGGATAAATACTGCCCAACGCGAGGAGCTGCGTCAGCTCGTCCAGGGCGCGTTGAGATTCCTCCAGGAGATCGGGATCGGCTAAATCAGCCGCACGCAATTTATCCCGGTAGTGGCGATTAACCCAGGCCACCAAACCGGCATGGAGTTCCGATGTGAAACGCACTCGAGGTGCCATGGCGTCGGCTTCGGCCGGCGTGAGCACAACCCGGAGACGCAGGCACGCGGGGCCGCCACCGTTCCGCATCGATTGCCGCAGACTCAAATAGTGAACGGCCTCAATTGGTGTCGTACCGGAAGCAACGAGCTGTTCGAGGAATCTCTGCACCGTGGGAGTTTCCCGGCATTCCACGGGGGCCAGCAGGGCCATTTTCCCCGAACCGAGCGTGACCAGTTGGGAGTTGAACAGATACGTGCGGACGGCCTCCTCAAGCGGAACATCACGCGTCGCGACTTGAACCACGTTCAGTTCATCGCCGCGATTCAAGGCGGAATACTTCCGCCGCAGCGCACCGATCACGCTGCGCGAGTGGACAAAGGCCTGCTCATGAAACAGGAGAAGGTTCTCGTTTCCCACGGTAATCACGTCGTTGTGAAACACCCCCGCATCGATCGCCTCCGGGCTTTGCCGGGCGAACACCACCTGTGTATCAGCCAACTGGTGACGGCGCGCGACCGCCATCGAAGCTTCACGCGACTGTCGTGACGGGAAGCGCGTCGGGTTTGCTTCGCTGGTTCCCGCGGTCAGAGCGGTGTGGCCATGGACAAAAAAGTGCAGTCCCCGGGCTCCGTGCGTCGGGGCAAAGCGCGTATGATTGGCCGCGCCTTCATCCCCCAAGCCTTGCGCCGCCGGGACGGGTTCATGGATGTGGAACCGGGCCGGATCGCGAAAAATCGCGCGCAACGTTCGCATGGTCTGCGGTGGTTCAATCGAACGATGCAGCTTCGAGATCAGATTCGCCGGCGTGAAGTGAACGCGCCGATCCCGGGTGTCGTGGCTCGGCGCCACGGTCGCGGCATTCGCCACCCACATGCCGGCCGACGATGCGCTGTGGCGTAAAAGTTCGGGTGCCTGCCTGGCCGCGGCCCGGAGCACATCCCGGTCGCGCCCGCTGAAACCAAACGCGCGCAATAACCCGATGGCGGGGCGCGGGTGCGGCGGCAGCACTGCTTGCGGTATACCCAAGTCTGACAAGCGTTTCATTTTGGCGAGCCCCTCTAGAGCCGCGGCGCGCGGGTTCGAAACGGCTCCGCGATGGGTCATCGAGGCAATATTCCCAAGTGACAATCCAGCGTAGTTGTGCGTCGGGCCGACTAGGCCATCGAAATTATATTCGGCCGCAGTCATGGCATCACTCCAGTCCGGGGGGCAAGGGGGACGGCGGCTTGAGTTCCGGCACTTCGATGCTGGCGACCGGATACGCACAGTAGTCGGCGGCGAATAGCCCGCTGGGCCGATGATTGCCACTGCGACCGATCCCGCCGAAAGGCGCGGCACCACTCGCGCCGGTGAGCGGTTGATTCCAGTTAATGATTCCCGCCCGCACTGTGTCACGAAATTCCGAATACAGCGCGGCGTCGTCGCTGATCAGGCCGGCGGCCAAACCATAACGCGTCGCATTGGCCGTCGTGAGAGCCGCTTCAAAATCCGGCACGCGGATCACTTGAAGGAGCGGGCCGAAGATCTCTTCATCCGCGGGCGGGCGGGGCATCGGCGTGACGTCGACCAGCCCGGGACTGATCAAGCCACTGCTCGATTTCATCCGCTTCGCCTCAACCAGAAGATGCG
>CAYVDZ010000048.1:7440-14724 GCA_964450575.1 uncultured Opitutus sp. | reverse complement strand
GTTCTCATGGGTTATGGAGAACACAATCGACCAGCGGCGGAAACCGCGCTGCGTTTCATCGCCGAAGGAAAACTCCGCCTGGCGCCGCTGGTCACGCACACGCTTCCGCTGACGCATTACGCCGAGGGCGTGGAATTATTGCGACGCAAAGAGGCGATCAAGGTGCTCTTCGACCCGTGGGTATAAGGCGCATAGCGGCGAGCCCGGAATTTCCCCACGATGGCGCCGGTATCGCCTCGGGATAAAACCGAGCAACCACCTGTCGGCCCGTACCACAACGTTTCAGATCGACCGACTCCCGCTACGCAGTCGGGCGTGTTGGAGAGCTTGTTCGCGTCGAGATCGGATCCACAAAAACACCCCCGGCCCCAACGCCATAATGCGCTCGCTGGATAGTTGCGAGGCACATCCGACTCGGTACTTTGCAGGATGGCGTTCAGACTCCAACCTAACGATACTGTAGGGAAAGAGATTTTCCGTCTTCTGCAGGAGCAAACTACCCGGGCGATACGCGCCGCGGGCGACAAGCGGTACCCAGCGGCCGAACGCGCGCGGCAAGCTCGTGTCGCCTGTAAGAAAATTCGCGCCGCGCTCGAACTCGTCCGCTGCCATGCGCCCAAACGCTTCAAGCGCGAAGGTCGCTGCTTCCGCGACGCCGCGCGCAGTCTCGCGGATATTCGCGACCACGGCGCGGTCCTGAGTACTCTCCAGAGGCTACACCGTAGCACAGCTCACCACGTTCGCATCAATCCCCTTAGCTTTCGGCATATCCGGGAAGCGCTCGACGATCATCACCGACACCACTCCGGAGCCTCCGTAAAGGCCGGGGCGGTTCTACAAACCTTCTGCCACAAACTAAAAACGGAACGCGCCCGACTCGAACACACCAAACTCAAGGGAGCGAAACAGGATGGCTTCGCGTTCATCGAAGCGGGATTTCGTCGTTCCTATGCACGCGCGCGGACCACCTTTTACAAGGCGAACGAATCCGCCCATGACGACGCCTTGCACACGTGGCGGAAACGAACTAAAACCCACCTCAATCAATGTCGCCTGCTCGAAAGAACATGTCCCGGAATAATGCCACCCCGGGTCCGCGAGCTGAAACGCCTGACGTCACTGCTCGGAGATGAACACGACCTCACCATACTGCGCGAACGGATCGGCGACACCGACTTGGCACCTCAGAACCGAAGCACCGTGAAAGCGATCCGCCAGCAGATCGTGCGACGCCTCACCGAATTGCGAGCGGAGGCGCTGGCAATGGGCCAAAGCTTATTCCTCGAAAAGCCCCGGGACTTTGCTCCCTGTGTCGCCACCGGCTGGAATGCATCCCAGAGTACGTCTCCCCGAAGCTCAAGGAAAGCGCAGAGCGATCGGAGTTGAAACGGGAGTGAACGCACCGCTGAATTTCCCCGACGATCATCCACCCGGCCCCACCTGAGCGCTGGCGACCGCCGACGCCCGGGAAATTTTCACCTTCGCTATAGGATCCGGCCTCGTTTTCAGTTTTCCGCCTAATACACTTTTCCAACCCTATATGAAATCCGCCACGATCACACTCCTCCTTCTTGGTTTCGCCCTGACGCCCCTCCGGGTTTATAGCCAGAACAACGATGCCCACCTTTTCGCGCGCTCCAATTTAGTCGCGTGGTGCATCGTTCCGTTCGACGCCAAAAAGCGGGGGCCGGCCGAACGGGCGGAGTTGATTCAACACCTTGGCCTTCCTGCGGTGGCTTATGATTGGCGGGCGGAGCACGTGCCACAATTTGAGCAGGAGATCATGGAGTATAAAAAGCGCGACCTTCGCTACTTCGCGTTCTGGGGACAACACGACGAAGCGTATCGCTTGTTCGAGAAGCACGGGCTGCGGCCGCAATTCTGGATCATGTTTCGCAGTCCCAACGCTCCCACGCAGGCGGAGAACATCCGGCTGGCGGTCGAGCAATTGCTCCCGGCCGTGCAACGCGCGGCCAAGCTCGGGTCGCAGGTGGCGCTCTATAATCATGGAGGCTGGTCGGGCGAACCTGAAAACATGGTCGCGGTCTGCCGCGAACTGCGCGAACGCCACGGCGCGAAGCATGTGGGTATTGTCTATAACCAGCACCACGGACACGACCACGTGGACCGGTTCGAATCCGCCCTGGCGTTGATGAAGCCGTATTTATTATGCATTAATCTCAATGGAATGACGCGCGATGGCGACAAGCTGGGGAAAAAGATTATACCGCTCGGCCAGGGTGAACTGGACTTGAAACTCCTCACCCTGATCCGCGATTCTGGTTATCGCGGGCCGATCGGCATCCTCGGTCACACGCAGAACGACGTCGAGGAACAGCTGCGCGACAACCTCGATGGACTCGACTGGCTGGTTGCCCAGCTCGAGGGCCGCCCCGCCGGCCCGAAACCAAATGCGCGCACCTTACGCTGAAGCGGCGTCTTCGGAGCGCTCTACGTTTAGAGTCGCGCCAAGGGATTTACTCGCGAACGGAGTGGCAGCAGGACGCGTTGGCCATTTAGGCGGTGAGACTCGAACACCCCGCAGATCATTTCGATGGTTGTCGCCGCGTCGCGCGCGCCGCAAAGCGTTTCCCGTTCTTCCTGCACCGCAGCAATGAGATCGCGGCCAGGAATGACGTGTTGCGCCAGCAACCCTCCCAGTTCGGGAATCGGCTCAGGCGCGCCGATTCCCGCGGTCGTCACCGGCACCCAGCGACGCGCCTCTTTTACCGGCTGAAACGGATTGCCGGCCAGAAGGTGTGCCACCGGCTCCTCATCGACCCGCAGATCAAACACGCCCTGCGTCCCCACGATTTGAATCCCAAACCCGGCCTCGGGCACGCCGGCTCCTTTGATGGAGTCGAAGAACAGAGGAATGCCACTTTCCATCTCAAACCGGGCGTGAATCTCATCACCCGCCAGCGGCCCCACACCTTCAGCCCCCTCCGTGATATCAGCCTTCGTCACCAGGCGTCCGCCCTGCCATAGCGTGGCCGCACACGCGACGGGTGCGCCGGCGAAAACAGTGGCCAGATTAAACAGGTGTGAACCCAACACCCAGAGATCCAGCGCCCCGCCGCGATGGTCCTCCTTGCCCCGCGCGCGAATCTCCAAAACCCGTCCGATGGCGCCGTCCGAGATTAACTGCTGGAGCACCGGGAGCACGGGATGCCAGCGATTCCGATGCGCCACCGCCACCCGTACCTGCCGCCGCTCGCACGCGGCGATGATCTCATCGGCTTCGGCGGGCGTGCGGCAAAACGGTTTCTCCACGTAAATGCCGCGAGCACCAGTCTCCACCGCAGCCAAAATCATATCGCGATGCTGATCTACATGCCGCGGGGCGATCGCGACGATGTCCGGCTTGGTCTCCGCGAGCATCTGGCCGTAATCGCGAAAGCCGCGGGTCACCTCCATTTTCTTCAATGCAGCTTCGAGTCCTTTGGCATCGGCGTCCGCGACTGCCACGATGGTCGTCTCCGGCAAACGACGCCACATGGTATCAAGGCCGTGTCCATAGTTACCCCGGCCGGTGTGGCCAATCACCGCCACCCGCAACGGGGAGGCTGACTCCGCGGCGCGAATCGCGAAGGCCACACTCGCGGCCGCAGTGGCGGTCAGGAACTCGCGTCGTTTCATATGGGATTAAACTATTGGCCGGACGATTGCGGCGCCAACGGGGGCGAAAACGAACAACGCTCTGGGGCGCCCACCTCAAATCAAAGTTTGGCGTCCTGCCGCACTTTCACTTTCCAATCTTGGGGCATCTCGGCGATATCACTGTCATCCGCATACTGCACGCGGAGTTGTTCGAGTCGCGTTTTCAAAGCAGCCACTTCCCTGGCATACACGGGATTTGCATACTGGTTACGTTGCTCCTGGGGATCGGCGTCGAGATCGTAGAATTCCCACTCACCGAACTGATAGAAATGAATCAGTTTGAAGCGGTCTGTACGCACTCCGCGTTGTCGCGCCACCATATGCACGCTGGGATATTCAAAATAGTGATAGTAGATCGCATCCCGCCAGTCCTTCGGTTTCTGCCCTTTTAGGAGCGGCACCAGCGAACGTCCCTGCATATCGGCGGGAATCGGGGCTCCCGCGATCTCGAGGAAGGTGGGCGCGTAGTCGAGGTTCTGCACCAGATTGTCATTCTTGAGCCCAGCCGGAGTCACTCCCGGCCACTTGACGATGAGCGGCATCTCCAGGCTGTTTTCGTACATCCACCGTTTATCGTACCAGCCCCGGTCGCCCAAATAAAATCCCTGATCAGAAGAATAGATCACAATGGTGTTTTCGGCCAGCCCCAGTTCGTCCAGAGTACGCATTAAGGTGGCCACGCTCTCATCCACGCCTTTGATACAGGCGAGGTAATTGCGCATATAACGTTGGTGCTTCCAACGCACGAGCGCCTCGCCCTCGAGTTTCGCTTCGTGGAAGGCTTTGTCCTTGGGACCGTAATGCGCCCGCCAGGTTTCCAGCTGCGCCGGGGTCATGCGCTTCATGTTTTGCCAGGCCGAGCGGTCCTGTCGCTGTTGCGAGGCGGGCCGGTCAAAATCCGCTGTGAGATCCACAAAGAGATCGTAGTTCAGATCCATGTGCCGGTCGATTTCCAGCTCTTGATGACGCGACGGCGAAGCCTGACTGCGATGATCTTGAAACAAGGTGGGGGGCTCGGGAATCAACACGTCATCGAAACTATCCAAATGCCGCAGCGCCGGCATCCAATTCCGATGCGGCGCCTTGTGCTGGACGCGCAGCATGAACGGACGCGAGGGGTCACGCTTTTCCTTCAGCCACTCCACCGCCATATCGGTCACGAGATCCGTGCAGTAACCTTCCACTGTAATCTTCCCCTTTGGCGTCAGGAAGTCCGGATTATAATACAGCCCCTGGCCAGGCAGCACCACCCAATCATCATAGCCCTCCGGCTTCCCCTCCATGTGATACTTGCCATAGAGCACCGTCTGGTAGCCCGCTTTCTGGAGGAGCTTCGGAAATGTCTGTTGGCTCCAATCGAACTTGTCACCATTTTGGCGGAAGCCGTTTAGGTGACTGTGTTTTCCCGTCTCGATCACCGCCCGCACCGGCCCACAGATGGAATTGGTGCAGAAACTATTCCGAAAAACGATTCCCTGGGTCGCGAGGCGGTCGATGGTGGGAGTCGGGTTGACCGACTTCAACCAACGGTCATACGCACCAATGGCGTTGGGCGAGTGATCGTCGCTGAAGATGAAGACGATATTCGGGCGCGGCTCGGCGGCGAAGGCCCTGCCAGCCAGACACCCGAAACCGAGAAGGAGGAAGAGAAGCCGTTTCATGGGTTTTTCCTGACCTGCGCCGCGAGCGGGGGCAAGTCATAGATGGGTCGTGAGCCAGATGTTTCGTTAGCTGACAACGAAAGTGAAACTGCAGTGGACGCATTTCCGTCGAGGACCACGCGCCCCGAAGCGGGCGCGACTTCGTGGTCCGCCGAACGCCCGGGCGTGTGAATCCTAATGAGCGCCGACGTCCTTACGCCACGCCGCGAGCGCAGTCTCCAACTGCTTGACGCGGCCAGGATGTTGGGCGGCAAGATTGGTCCTTTCGCCGAGATCATCCGTAAGTTGATACAGTACGACACCCGAAGCCGCGCTCGTTTTCGCCTTTCCCTTTCCGGCTTCAGCTCCGGGCTGGTTGACCAGTAATTTCCAAGGTCCCTGGCGCACGGCAAACCGATTGGTGTGCGCCCAAAAGAGCGTGCGTTCAGGGAGCGGCTGACTGCGCAGCAGTAGCGCCACGAGACTGATTCCGTCGAGTTTATGGCCACGCGGCACCGCCACCTGCGCGAGATCGAGCATCGTAGGCATCAGATCCATCGCCAGTGCCGTCTGATCGGTGATGCCCGGTTTGATCTTTCCCGGCCACCAGGCGATCCCCGGAACGCGATGGCCACCCTCCCAGACCGTTCCCTTGGTGCCGGCGAGCGGGCCATTATTACTCTCCCGCGTCCCGCCATTATCACTGCAGAAAAAAACGAACGTATTCTCGGTCAGCCGAAGTCGCTGGAGCGTGGCCATAATTTCCCCCACGCCTTTATCCAGTTCCTGGACCATCTCGCGATAGGCTCGAGCAATCTCCGCGCCCTCCAGCGGCGGCTGCGCCTGCGGCCCCCGCACGGGAGGGTCCTTGGGACCTTGCCAGGGCGAATGCGGCGCCTCGTGTGCGACATAAAGACAAAAGGGTTTTTCGTGATTCTCCTCGATGAAGCGCACCGCATGCCGGGAGATCAAATGAGTGGAGTAGCCGGGCTCATCCTCGAGCTTTAAGTCGCGCCACCAGTCGGGAAACCCCGCCTGGTCGATGTGCGAATGGAAGTCGACGTTGCCGCTCAAAAAACCCCGGAATTCATCAAACCCATGATGCAGCGGATTAAACTTTGGCGCATATCCCAGATGCCATTTGCCCATCAGCGCCGTGCGATAGCCGGCACCGCGGAGCAGCTTGGCGAAGGTCACTTCCGTGGTTTGAAGACCATGGCTGTCGCGCTTGCCCATGGCTGGATCCGCAAACACCACATTGTCCACCCCGCTCCGCTGTTGATAACGCCCCGTCAGCAATGCCGCCCGCGTGGGTGAACACACGGCTCCGTTCGAGTGGTAATCAGTAAACCGTAATCCACCGCGCGCCAGCTCGTCCAGGTTCGGTGTCTGATACCGATCGTTTCCATAACTACTCAGATCGGCATAACCCATATCATCGGCCATGATGATGATGAAGTTGGGTTTGGACGCCGCCGCGGAATAGCCCGGAACAACACCCAACAGGGAGAACACCAGGAAACGAAACGCGAGTGAAAGCATGGTCGGATGGGTTGTATTCAAATCATGGCTACGCACTACTTCTTATTTCCTTTCTTCGCCGCCAGGGGCTGATGCGCATTCCGACCGGCTTTCCAGATATCCACGTCGCCGTTATTGCCTTGAGGGCGACCCGCGGTACTGCGGCCGTCGCTGGCGTACTTCTCCATCAATCGGGTCAGCCGAGCCACGATCTCCGGGTGCTCCCCCTGGACATTGCGCTCTTCCGCGATGTCGGCTTCGAGATCGAAGAGTTGAATCAACGGCAGGTGACTCGTGTCCTGCTGCCCCGGCCGCGGACTGGTCCACCCTCCGGAACCGGGACAAAACGCCAGCTTCCACTTGCCCTGTCGAATCGAGAACGAGCCGTTAATCGAATGATGCACGGTCGCTTCCCGCAGGGGACCACGGTCCTGACCGAGGAATGCAGGCAACAGGCTGACAC